>JAGXBI010000158.1 GCA_018971155.1 Burkholderiales bacterium | reverse complement strand
CCGTGCCGGTCCTGACCATGAAGGTGAAACGAGTGCTTGCCTAGATCGATTCCAACCAGCGTAACATTCTGCATGATGGCCTCCAGAAAGAAAAACACCCTACAGCGTAACCCGCGTGTAGGGTGGGGGTGACCATCTCATTACGCCCCAACCATCGGCACCACCAAAAACGCAATGTGCGACACGCCAAAGCGGTCGGTGACCGCCTGCATATTGGCGATCGCCGTTGGCGTCGCACCCAGTCCGAAGCCGCAGTGCCCGGCAGCCAGCACCGCCGCGTCGTAGTCGCGCCCCATCACCCGGAAAGTCACGAAAATCGCATAGGCAGCCATCGCCAGTGTCTGCACGCCGAGAATCAGCAATACCGGCAGGGCCAGCGCGGCCAGATCCCACAACCGCAGGCTCATCAGCGCCATCGCCAGGAACAGCGACAGGCTGACGTTGCCGAGTACCGACACCGCGCGCTCGAAGATCTGGTACCAGCCCAGCAAGGCCAGGCCATTGCGCAGGATGACCGCGGCGAACAGCACGCAGACGAAGGTCGGCAGCTCCAGCGCCGTGCCCTTGAGCAGGTCGGCGAGCACGCTGCCGGTCGACAGGCTGACGGCGATCAGCGCGAGCGTCTCGATCACCGACGACGCGGTGATCAGGCGCACCGCCTTGGGCTGCTCGAAGCCAACCGGATCGTCGTCGCTGCCGCCCGTGGTCGGCGATGCCTCGGTACCGTTGCCGGGGACGCGAACCCGCTTGATAAGCACCCGCGCGACCGGTCCGCCGATCAGGCCGCCCAGCACCAGACCGAAGGTCGCGCAGGCCATGGCTACCTCGGTGGAAGACGTCAGGCCGAACTTGTCGTTGAAAACGTCGCCCCACGCCGCGCCGGTGCCGTGCCCGCCCGACAGCGTGATCGAGCCGCTGAGCAAGCCCAGCGCGGGAGAAAGCCCCAAGGCACTGGCCAAGCCGATGCCGATGGCATTCTGCAGCACCAGCAAGCCGAGTACCACCACCAGGAAAACCGCCATCGTACGCCCGCCTGCCTTGAGGCTGGCCAGGTTGGCATTGAGCCCGATGGTGGCAAAGAACGCCAGCATCAGCGGCGTCTGCAGCGAGGTGTCGAAACTCACCTGGACATCGGCTACGCTGCGCGCGAGCAGCAGCAGCAACGCCACCAGCAGTCCGCCGGCCACCGGCTCCGGGATGCTATACGCGCGCAACGGTGGAGTCCACGCGACCAGCTTGCGTCCGAGCAGCAAAACGAGGGAGGCACACACGAGTGTGCCGTCAGTGCCGAAATGCAACATTCGCCTATCCTTGTGTGAAAACGCTGCGTAGTGTAGCGGCGCTCTCCGGACAGAAGTCAGCCGAAAATCAGCAAACGGCCCAGTCTCTATGCATTTCTAGAAACATCCCTCTCTGACATAAGAATTTTCGCAACTTTCGCGAGCGGCTGGGCCCTTGATGCACTCGGGTAGGGGAATCGCCGCGCATCGGGACGACCGTCCGGTGCGCGGCGAGACCGGCCAGGCAGGCCGGCAGGTCGGTTTCAGACTTTGACGCAGTCGACGAAATACTCCATGCGCCCGTCGATCTCCTCGATCACCAGACCGTGGATGTCGGTATAGAAGCCCGGAAAACGCTCGTTGAAATCACGCGCGAACTGCAGGTACTTGACGATACCGGCATTGAAACGCTCGCCCGGGATCAGCAGCGGAATGCCCGGCGGATAGGGCGTGACCAGCATGCTGGTGACACGCCCCTCGAGTTCATCGATCGGCACCCGATCGATATCGCGGTGGACGAGTTTGGCGAACGCATCGGTCGGCTTCATCGCCGGCTGCATGTCGGACAGATACATCTCGGTGGTCACGCGCGCCACGTCGTTGGCCTTGTACACACTGTGGATCTGTTCGCACAGGTCGCGCAGGCCGATGCGCTCATAGCGCGGGTACTTTGCAACGAACTCCGGCAGCACGCGCCACAATGGCCGGTTGTGGTCGTAATCGTCCTTGAATTGCTGGAGTTCGGTCACCATGCTGTTCCAGCGGCCTTTGGTAATGCCGATGGTGAACATGATGAAGAACGAATACAGGCCGGTCTTCTCGACGATGATGCCGTGCTCGGCCAGGTATTTGGTGACGATCGCCGCCGGAATGCCGGTTTCGCCGAACTCGCCGTCGACATCCAGCCCGGGCGTGATGATCGTCGCCTTGATCGGGTCGAGCATGTTGAAGCCTTCGGCCAGGGCGCCGAAACCGTGCCAGCGTTCATTGGCCTTGAGCACCCAGTCGTCGCGCTCGCCGATACCCTCTTCGGCCAGGTATTCAGGACCCCAAACGGAAAACCACCAGTTGTCGCCATATTCGTCGCCGACCTTGCGCATCGCGCGCCGAAAATCGATCGCCTCCATGATCGACTCCTCGACCAGGGCGGTGCCGCCGGGCGGCTCCATCATCGCCGCGGCGACGTCGCACGAGGCGATGATCGCGTACTGCGGCGAAGTCGACGTATGCATCAGATAAGCCTCATTGAAACGATGCTGGTCGAAATAGCGCGCCTCGGCATCCTGCACGACGATCTGCGAGGCTTGCGAAATACCCGCCAACAGCTTGTGCGTCGAGTGCGTGGCATAGACCACCGCCTTCGACGAGCGCGGCCGGCCCTCGCCGATCGCATGCATGTTGCGGTAAAACTCGTGGAACGACGCATGCGGCAGCCACGCTTCATCGAAATGCAGCGTGTCGGTCATGTCGCCGAGCAGTTCCTTGATGGTCTCGACGTTGTAGATCACGCCATCGTAAGTGCTTTGGGTGATCGTCAGGATGCGCGGCCGCACGTTCGGGTCGCGCGCCAGCGCCTCGGCGGCCAGGGGGTTCGCGGCGATCTTCTTGCGGATGTTCTCGGGTTCGAATTCCGATTTCGGAATCGGCCCGATGATGCCGAAGTGGTTGCGCGTGGGCGTGAGGAACACCGGCACCGCGCCGGTCATGGTGATCGCGTGCAGGATCGACTTGTGGCAGTTGCGGTCGACCAGCACGATGTCGCCCGGCGCGACGGTCGCGTGCCAGACGATCTTGTTGGAAGTCGACGTGCCATTGGTCACGAAGAACAAATGATCGGCATTGAAAATGCGCGCGGCATTGCGCTCGGAAGCCGCCACCGGCCCCATGTGATCGAGCAGTTGTCCGAGTTCGTCGACCGCGTTGCACACATCGGCGCGCAGCATGTTTTCGCCGAAGAACTGGTGGAACATCTGGCCCACCGGACTCTTGAGAAATGCCACGCCGCCCGAGTGCCCAGGGCAATGCCAGGAGTACGAGCCGTCTGCCGCATAATGGGTCAGCGCGCGGAAAAACGGCGGCGGCAATGCGTCCAGATACGCTTTTGCTTCGCGGATGATATGGCGCGCGACGAACTCGGGCGTGTCCTCGAACATATGAATGAAACCATGCAGCTCGCGCAGGATATCGTTCGGGATGTGGCGCGAGGTGCGCGTCTCGCCGTACAGGAAAATCGGAATGTCGGCGTTGCGCCGCCGCACTTCCTGCACGAAGGCGCGCAGATTGATCACGGCCAGGGCCAGTTCGCCCTCCACCGCCCCGCCGCTGCCGAACGTGCCGAACTCATCGTCGTCAATCGAGAGAATGAAGCTCGAGGCCCGGCTGGCCTGCTGGGCAAACGAAGTCAGATCGCCGTAGCTGGTCAGCCCCAGCACTTCCATCCCTTCGCCCTCGATCGCCTCGGCAAGCGCACGGATTCCCGAGCCGGAAATGTTCTCTGAACGAAAATCCTCGTCGATGATGACGACCGGAAAACGGAATTTCATGGCCTTTCCTTGAAAAAAACGAGCCAGCGGCCGCTGCGGCCCTGGCTCTCATGGCTGACTTGCCGTGACAAACAGTCTTGCGCGAGCGCAGCGCACTAGGTTTTCGGCAGCGTGACACCACGCTGTCCCTGGTATTTTCCGCCACGGTCCTTGTAGGACACATCGCAAACTTCGTCCGACTCGAAGAACAGCACCTGGGCGACGCCCTCGTTGGCGTAGATTTTGGCCGGCAGCGGTGTCGTGTTGGAGAACTCCAGCGTCACGTAGCCCTCCCATTCGGGCTCGAACGGCGTCACGTTGACGATGATGCCGCAACGCGCGTAGGTCGACTTGCCCAGGCAGACCGTCAGGACGTTGCGCGGGATGCGGAAATACTCGACCGTGCGCGCCAGCGCAAACGAATTCGGCGGAATGATGCAGACATCGCCCGAAAAATCGACGAAGGACTTCTCGTCGAAATTCTTCGGATCGACGATCGTCGAGTTGATGTTCGTGAAAATCTTGAATTCCGCCGCGCAGCGGATATCGTAGCCGTAGCTCGAGGTACCGTAACTGACGATCTTGTGGCCGTCGGCGGAGTGCCTGATCTGACCCGGCTCGAACGGCTCGATCATGCCATGCTCTTGCGCCATGCGGCGAATCCACTTGTCGGACTTGATAGACATAAGGCGCGGGAATCCCGTGAAGGGTCAAAGAAGGCGACATTTTACGCGATTCACGCGACAGCGGCGGCGTCCGGGATGTCCCGGCTCGCCGCCGTCCTGACGGGGATTTCCGCGTCCCGCCGAGGGTGCCGCGCCGGCGCCCTCGCCTCAGGTGTTTTGCACCACGATGCTGGGGAACTTGCTGGTCATGTCCTTGGCTTTTTCGGCAATTTTTACCGCAACGCGCCGCGCCACCTGGCGGTACACGGTGGCAATCGGGCCGTTCGGATCAGCCACCACGGTCGGCTGACCGGCGTCGGCCTGCTCCCGGATATGGATGTCCAGCGGCAGGCTGCCCAGCAAGTCGACGCCATATTCCGCGCACATGCGCTCGCCGCCGCCGGCACCGAAAATCGGCTCCTGGTGCCCGCAATTCGAGCAAATGTGCATGCTCATGTTCTCCACGATGCCAAGAATCGGCACGCCGACCTTCTCGAACATCTTCAGCCCCTTGCGCGCGTCGAGCAGGGCGATATCCTGCGGCGTGGTCACGATCACGGCGCCGGTCACCGGCACTTTCTGCGCCAGCGTGAGCTGAATGTCGCCGGTGCCCGGCGGCATGTCGACCACCAGATAGTCGAGATTGCGCCAGTTGGTCTGGTTCAACAGTTGCTCGAGCGCCTGCGTCACCATCGGGCCACGCCACACCATCGGGTTATCCGGTTCGATCAGAAAACCGATCGAACTGGCCTGCAGGCCGTGTCCCTCGAGCGGCTCCAGCGTCTTGCCGTCCTGTGATTGCGGTTTGCCGTGCACGCCCAGCATGGTCGGCAGCGACGGGCCGTAGATGTCGGCATCCAGAATGCCGACGCGCGCGCCCTCGGCCGCCAGCGCGAGCGCCAGGTTGACCGCCGTGGTGCTCTTGCCCACGCCCCCCTTGCCGGAGGCGACCGCGATGATGTTCTTCACGTTCGGCAGCAGTTTGACGCCACGCTGCACTGCGTGAGCGACGATTCGCTGCTCGATCTGCACGCTCACTTCGCTGACGCCGGGCACGGCCAGCAGGGCCTGCACCACCCGCTCGCGCATTGCCTCGAACTGGCTGCGCGCCGGATAACCGAACTCGATATTCAGCACGACCTTGCCGCCGTCGGCCTTGATTTGCTTGATATATTTTCCGCTGACCAGATCGGTGCCGGTGTCCGGGTCGATCACTCCTTGCAGCGCCTGGTTGATACTGTTCAGATCCATGCCTGTCCTCGATTAACGCGCGGTCTGCCGCGCGGCCACACCCGGTGGCGCATAGTTAACAACTTGTAACACTTCTGCCCCCGTGGTTGCACTAGCATGCGCACAGGCGGCGGCTTGCCGGCGACGTATTATTGCGTGCCGCGGGCCGGCTCTGCCATTATTGTAGGGGTTCGCGGCGCTTGTTCAGATAATAGCCCTGTCGAGCGCGCGATCTTCCGGGCATTTTCCAATTGGAGCCATCCATGAAAAGAACAATCGGTAAGGCGGCGCTGGCCGCAACCCTGGGTGCTGCGCTGTTGGCCGGCTGTGCCACGCAGCAGCAAAACCAAACCGCCGTCGGCACGGGCGTCGGCGCTGCCATCGGCGCGGGGCTGGGCAACCTGATCGGCGGCAACACCACCGGCACGCTGGTAGGCGCCGCGGTAGGCGCGGCGGCTGGCGGCGCGGTCGGCTACAACTGGACGGGCATCAAGGAGAAACTGACTGGCGCCACGCAGGGCACCGGCACGCAGATTTCCGAGCAGCCCGACGGCTCGCTGAAAGTCAATATCCCGAGTTCGATCTCGTTCGACACCAACAGCGCGGTGATCAAGCCGAGCTTCCGCAGCGTGCTGGACCAGGTCGCGCAGACGCTGAACCAGAACCCGCAGATCGTCGGAACCGTCGTTGGCCATACCGACAGCACAGGCAATCCGAGCTATAACATGACGCTGTCGCGCCACCGGGCCCAGAGTGTCGTCAATTACCTGGCCGATCGAGGTGTCGCGCGTGGACGCCTGAGCGCCGAGGGGCGCGGCGATACGCAGCCGATTGCCGACAACAGCACGGAAGCCGGCCGGGCCCAGAACCGCCGCGTGGAAATCTTCCTGCGCGCGACGGCGCAACCGCGTCAGCAATAACGCGGCCGACGCTCGCGTCGCCGGTGCCGGCAAATCGACTGAACTAATCGCCGGGCCGGCACTCAGAAATAGCGGAAGCGCCCGTACCGGCTTCCACTTCTCCTCTTTTTGACGTTAAAGTCATTTCGACGTGCCGGAGCCAACCGCTCCGGCTTTTTTTTGCCTCGGCCGCCCGCGCGGCGGCATCGATAGCACTGCGGCCAGCCCGGCCCGCCTGTTAGAATCTCCTTTTTTGCCTGACTCCCCAATCCAGCCATGCCCCGCCGCCTGCTCGTCACGTCCGCCCTGCCCTACGCCAATGGCCAGATTCACATCGGCCATCTGGTCGAATATATCCAGACCGATATCTGGGTGCGCTTCATGCGCATGCAGGGGCATGAAACCTACTACGTCGGCGCGGACGACACCCATGGCACGCCGGTCATGCTGCGCGCCGAGAAGGAAGGCCTCACGCCGCGGCAACTGATCGAGCGCGTCTGGCACGAGCACAAGCGCGATTTCGATAATTTCGGCATCTCGTTCGATAATTACTACACGACCGATTCACCCGAAACCCGGCAACTGTCGGAAAAGATTTATCTCGCGTTGCAGGCGCAAGGCCTGATAGAGGCCCGAGACATCGAGCAAGCCTTCGATCCGGTCAAGGAAATGTTCCTGCCCGACCGCTTCATCAAGGGCGAGTGCCCCAAGTGCGGCGCCAAGGACCAATACGGCGACTCCTGCGAAGTCTGCGGCTCGACCTACGCGCCGACCGACCTCAAGAACCCGTATTCGGTGGTGTCGGGCGCCACGCCGGTGCGCAAGACATCGACCCACTATTTCTTCAAATTGTCCGATCCGCGCTGCGAATCGTTCCTGCGCGAATGGGTGGCCGGCCTGGCGCAACCCGAAGCCACCAACAAGATGCGCGAGTGGCTGGGCGAAGCCGGCGACGCCAAGCTGGCCGACTGGGACATCTCCCGCGACGCGCCGTATTTCGGCTTCGAGATTCCTGGCGCGCCCGGCAAGTATTTCTATGTGTGGCTCGACGCACCGATCGGCTACTACGGCAGCTTCAAGAATCTGTGCGACAGGAACGGGCTGAATTTCGACGAATGGGTCGCGCCCGACTCGAGCACCGAGCAATACCATTTCATCGGCAAGGACATTCTCTATTTCCACACCCTGTTCTGGCCCGCGACCCTGAAATTCTCCGGGCACCGCACTCCGACCAACGTCTTCGCGCACGGCTTCCTGACCGTCGACGGACTCAAGATGTCGAAATCGCGTGGCACCTTCATCACCGCGCAAAGCTATATCGATACCGGCCTGAACCCCGAGTGGTTGCGCTATTACTTCGCCGCCAAGCTCAACGGGACGATGGAAGACATCGATCTGAACCTCGATGATTTCGTGGCGCGCGTCAACAGCGATCTGGTCGGCAAATTCGTCAATATCGCCAGCCGCGCC
>JAGXBI010000157.1 GCA_018971155.1 Burkholderiales bacterium | reverse complement strand
TTGTCGACTGCGGCGCGTGCCGGCGCGCGCGAGGCGCTGCAACACGGCGTGCGCGTGGTGAGAGCGAGCCGCGTAGGCGACGGCACCGTGACGCCGCTGTCCGAAGACGAAGCGTTGCAGACTATCGCGGCGAACTCACTCAACCCGCAAAAGGCCCGCATCCTGCTGATGCTGGCGCTGACCAAAACCAGCGATTTTCGGGCGATTCAGCGCTATTTCGATACTTGCTGAAACCGCGATCGGCCCCAGGCGGCGGCCGGCCGGATCGTTTTCGTCGAGGCTGGCGCGAAACCACGCCGGCGCTATCCTGAGCGCTTGCCCGTCTCGCTTTGGTGCCCGACCCACAGGCGTCGCGGCCCCGAGCCCTGCGCGCCGAGCCGGTCCAGCGGGTTGCGCAACCGGCATCGGTCGATCGACAAACAGCCGCAGCCGATGCAGTCGTCGAGGGTGTCTCGCAGTTTCTCCATTTGTTCGATGCGCTCGTTCAGGGCGGCGCGCCATCCGCGGGACAGGCGCGCCCAGTCGGCCCGGCTGGGCGCGGCATTGGCGGGCAGGGTGGCCAGGGCCGCCTGGATGTCGGCCAGTGCAATGCCCACGCGTTGCGCCACGCGAATGAATGCCACGCGCCGCAGTACGTCGCGCGCGTAGCGGCGCTGGTTACCCGCCGTTCGGTGGCTGCTGATCAGCCCTTTTGTCTCGTAGAAATGCAGCGTGGACACCGATACGCCGCTGCGGCGCGCGAGCTCGCCAACCGGCAGCGCGGCAGGAAAGCCGGCTTGTTCGAGCGCCGCCTGGGCAGGTTTGAACGTCATCGCAAATCCCCTTGACCTCAAGTTTGCTTGAGGTTTTATTATGCGCGAGACTTTCAACCAGCGCGAGAGCGCATCCTTCATGAGGGTTTCACGCCATGCCCAATGCATCTGCTTCCCATCCCGCCGCCCCGGTGTTTCGTGTCGATAAATTCGCCGTGCCCGCCGAGGCGCTGCCCGAGGTCATTGCCCAGATAAAACGCGTGCATACCATACTCGAGAAGGTGCCGGGTTGCCTGCGTCGCCGGGTGTTGAGTCAGACCG
The DNA here is from genome assembly GCA_018971155.1 of Burkholderiales bacterium. Taxonomy (GTDB): domain Bacteria; phylum Pseudomonadota; class Gammaproteobacteria; order Burkholderiales; family Burkholderiaceae; genus Pandoraea. The sequence goes on along the minus strand of JAGXBI010000157.1, from coordinate 7,013 downwards.
GTGGCGCCGGCGAGTTCAACGTGATCAACTATATCGAGTGGGCCAGCGCCGACGCGATTGCCGCGGCGGTTCAGGTGGTACAACAGCAGTTCGAGCGCGAAGGGTTCGATCCGGCGGCGTTCGTAAAGCGGCTGGGGGTGCGGGCCGACATGGGGTTTTATAGCGAAGTCTGACGAATGGGGTGAACGTATGCACCGGCGGGCGTCATTGGTGGATATTCGCTGGCCCGATACAAGCCGGTGTCATACGCAACAACGCGGGCCATGGCCGGGCCCAGTCGCCATCATGGTCGATGCCGGGCGCCACGCGTGTCTTGGCGCATCGCAGGCCAGCGGTTGCGGCTATGTTTGCCTTCTTACTCGGCTGGGTATTTGTGATGCAGCGTGACAAGTGCCGCCTCAGAACTGCTCGTCCGACAATGCCAGTATGCCCTGCGTGCCCTTTGCGCTGGTGATCGAGATTTCGAGCGCCGTCGCCTGAGGCAGGATGTGTTCGGCGTAAAAGCGCGCGGTCGCGATTTTTGCGCTGCAGAAGGCCGGATCGCGCGTTTCGTCGGATGACGCCGCCAGCAGCGCACGCGCCATCTGCCAGCCGCACAGGACGATGCCCGCGAGCTTCAGGTACGGAACGCTGCCGGCGAACACCGCGTTCGGGTCGCGCTTCGCGTTCGCCAGGATGAAGTCGATCGCGGTCGCCAGTGACCGATGGCCTTGGGCGAGGCGCTCGCGCATCGATTCGAAATCGGGCCCTTCGCGTGCCGCGAGTGCGTCGAGGGTCTGCGACACGGCGGCGAGAAGACGCTGCGCGACTGCGCCGCCGTCGCGCAGCGTCTTGCGCCCGACCAGATCGTTGGCCTGGATCGCCGTGGTGCCCTCGTAGATCGGCAGGATGCGCGCATCGCGCAGGTGCTGCGCGGCGCCGGTCTCCTCGATGTAGCCCATCCCGCCATGGACCTGGACGCCCAGGCTGGTGACGTCGATCGCCAGTTCCGTGCTCCAGCCCTTGACCACCGGCACGAGGTACTCGTAGATGGCCTGATGATCGGCGCGTACCGCGGCGTCGGGGTGATGATGCGCGATGTCGCTGTGCGCCGCGGTGACATAGGCGAGCGCGCGGGCACCTTCGGTCAAGGCGCGCATCGTCCCCAGCATGCGGCGCACGTCCGGATGATGGATGATCGTCACGGCCGCCTTTGCGGAGCCGTCCACGGGGCGGCTTTGCACGCGCTCCTTCGCATACGCGACCGCTCGCTGGTATGCGCGATCGGCGAGCGCAACGCCCTGTACGCCGACCGCGAAACGCGCTGCGTTCATCATGATGAACATATATTCGAGGCCGCAGTTGACCTCGCCGACCAGATAGCCGATGGCGCCGCCGTGATCGCCGAATTGCAGCACCGCGGTCGGACTCGCCTTGATGCCGAGCTTGTGCTCGATCGATACGCAATGCACGTCGTTGCGCGCGCCCAGCGAGCCGTCCTGATCGACCATGAACTTCGGCACGATGAACAGCGAGATGCCCTTTACGCCGTCCGGCGCATCGGGCAGACGCGCGAGCACGAGATGCACGATGTTCTCGGCCATGTCGTGTTCGCCCCAGGTGATGAAAATTTTCGTGCCGAAGATGCGATAGGTCCCGTCGCCCTGCGGCTCGGCACGCGTGCGGACCAGCGCGAGGTCGGACCCCGCCTGCGGCTCGGTAAGGTTCATCGTGCCGGTCCATTGGCCGGAGATCAGCTTCGGCACGTAGCGCTGCTTTTGCTCCTCGCTGCCGGCGGTCAACAGCGCCTCGATGGCGCCGTCGGTCAGCAGCGGGCACAGCGCGAACGACGTGTTCGCGGCATTGAGCATCTCGATGCAGGGCGTCGCCACCAGCTTGGGCAGGCCCTGCCCGTCATAGTCGGCCGGATGCTGCAGGCCCTGCCAGCCGCCCTCGGCATACTGCTGGAATGCTTCCCTGAAGCCTGGCGTCGCGGTGACCATGCCATCCTTCAAACTGCTCGGGTTTTTGTCACCTTCGGCGTTCAATGGCGCGAGCACTTCGCCGCACAGCCTGGCCGATTCGTCGAGCACGGCGCGAGCCGTTTCCTCGGTCGCGTCCTCGAAACCCGGTAGCGCAGCGATCTCGTCGAGACCGGCCAGCTCTTTCATAACGAACAGCATGTCCTTCACAGGGGCGGTGTAGCTCATGGCAGGTCAGTCAATTGTGCAGTTGTATCAGGGTTGTGTAGATTTGCCGCATTCCCGGCTAGTCCTTTTTCGCGGAGGCGCTCGGCGTATTGCCGGCCAGATCGATCGCGCGTTCCGAGCCGACCCGTGCTCGTAACTCGAATTTCTGGATTTTTCCGGTCGAGGTCTTGGGTACGTCGCCAATGTGGACCGCCTTGGGCAATTTATATCCAGCGAGAAAGAGACGGCAGTGGGCGATGAGTTCGTCGGCACTCGCGTTGAGGCCCTCCTTGAGCTCGACGAACGCGCACGGCACTTCGCCCCATTTCGGATCCGGCATGGCGACGACCGCCGCGACCGACACCGCGGGATGCCGGTAAAGCGTGTCTTCGATCTCGATGCTGGAAATGTTCTCGCCGCCGGAGATGATGATGTCCTTGCTGCGATCCTTGATGCGCACATAGCCGTCCGGCGCCTGCACGCCAAGATCTCCGGTGTGGAACCAGCCGCCGCGAAAGGCCTCTTCTGTCGCCCGTTCGTTCTTCAGGTACCCCTTCATGCAGATGTTGCCGCGAAACATGATTTCGCCGACCGTTTCGCCATCGGGCGGCACAGGTTCCAGCGTCTGCGGATCGAGCACGGCCACCGCCGACTGCAGGTGGTAGCGCACGCCCTGCCGCGCGTTCAGGCGTGCGCGCTCGTCGTCGTCGAGCGCCTCCCAGCGCTCCTGTTTCGCGCAGACCGATGCCGGGCCGTAGACCTCGGTCAGGCCGTATACGTGGGTCAGATCGAAGCCGATTTTCTTCATGCTGGCGATCATGGACGGGGAGGGCGCCGCGCCGGCCACCATGGTCGACACCCTGTGACCGAGGCCTTCGCGCCATTGTGCCGGGGCATTGGCGAGCGCGCTCTGGACGATCGGCGCGCCGCAGTAGTGGGTGACTCGCTCACGCCGGATCAGGTCGAACACGGTGGCGGCATCGAATTTGCGCAGGCACACGTTGACCCCTGCGCGCGCCGCGATGGTCCACGGGAAGCACCAGCCGTTGCAATGGAACATCGGAAGTGTCCACAAATAGACTGCGTGCTTGGGCATGTCCCATTCGAGGATGTTGCTCAGCGCATTCAGGTACGCACCGCGATGATGGTAGACCACGCCCTTCGGGTCGCCCGTCGTGCCCGACGTGTAGTTGAGCGCAATCGCGTCCCACTCGTCGGCCGGCAACTTGTATGAAAACCGTGGATCTCCTTCCTGGAGAAAGGCTTCATAGTCGGTCGAACGCGCGAATGCATGGGGATCGGCGGGCATGACATCGCTCACACTGACGATGCGCAACTGCGGGAACTCGATGGCCGCGCGACGCGCAAGCTCGCCGAATTCCGTGTCGACGATCAGCAGCCTGGCCTCGCCGTGCCGCAACATGAACAGTAGCGATGCGACGTCAAGACGCGTGTTCAGCGTGTTGAGCACCGCGCCCGACATCGGCACGCCGAAATGGGCTTCGACCATCGCGGGAATGTTCGGCAGCAATACCGCCACGGTGTCGCCCCGGTCGATTCCGGCTCGCTGCAGCGCACTGGCAAGGCGCCTGGCGCGCTCGTAGGTCTCGCCCCAGGTGCGGCGCACGTCGCCGTGAACGACCGCAAGGCGGTCTCCATAAACGTCGGCCGCTCGCGCGATAAACTCGATAGGCGTGAGGGGAACGTAGTTGGCCTCCCGGCGGTCGAGCCCCTCATCGAACATGTGCGTCATGACGCCGTCTCCTTATTTTTCCCAATCTTGATCGACAAAGACTATCAACGTATATTGCCCAACGTCTGTCATTTCGATGACAGAGCCTTCCCGAGCGCGGCAAGTGCTCTTTTTTTGCGATTCATCCATGAATGACGCTCCAGACACACCGTCCACCCCGCTCGGGAATAGTACGCCCGAAGCACTCGGACCGGCCGAACTGCCGCGATTATTTGAGCGCTGCGCCTGGTTTCGCGCGCTTGCCGGTGAACACCAGCGGCTCGTGCTGGAGCAGGCGCATGCCGAATATCGGGAAACGGGAGCGCTGATCGCTCGCCGGCAGGCGCCGTCCGACTACTGGATCGGCGTTCATTCGGGCCTGCTCAAGCTCGCCCTTTACACGCCATCCGGCCGCAGTTGCACCTTTTCCGGTGTGCCACCGGGGGGCTGGTTCGGGGAGGGGAGCGTCATCAAGCGGGAGCTCCGCAAATACGACGTCGTGGCAATCCGGCCTTCCGTCGTCGGGTTCGTGCCGTCGGCAACCTTTCACACGTTGCTCTCGTCCAGTCTGCCGTTCAACGCATTCGTGATCCACCAACTGAACAACCGGATGGGGGAATTTATCGCATCGATCCAGAACAGCCGTCTGCTCGACGTCGACGCGCGAGTGGCCCAATCGCTCGCGCAACTGTTCAACCCCGACCTTTACCCCGAGACGGGGCAGACACTCGCCATCTCGCAGGAAGAAGTCGGCCTGCTGGCGGGGGTCTCCCGCCAGCGCAGCAATCAGGCCTTGCAAAACCTGGAGCGGCTCGGCATTGTGCGCGTCTCGCGTAACCAGATCGACGTGCTCGACGTCGACCGGCTGTGCGCGTTCGGGCGTGAGCAGATTTAGTCTCCGTCAAGCGGCGGCACAGGCACGTATTTCTCAGTTTCGAGTGCGGCATCAGTCCAGAAAAATCAGCCGCGAGGCATGCCCATTGCGCAGAAACCATTCGTCACAAGCCCGGTTGGCGACTGGTGACGCTTCCTCAAAATGCCTTGACGTGAATGCGGTCACCGTGACCAGTGTCGGCTCTCGCCTTTTCGATCGCTTAAACGACGGTAATGTCGATCAGGGTAATTACCTAGATTGGTCGATGGCGGCGCGGTTGCTACCGTAGTTCTTCTAAACTAATATCCAGAACGTCTTCACCGGTTTGCAAGGCCGGAAGAAGCTGTATACTGCGCGACCGGTTTTCTTCGTTAGTACCAAGAAATGATATCTCGGATGGCCGATCGGGCCGGTGGCGTCGTCGACGCCATGCGGCAGTGCCGATGCGGGCACGCCAAGCCGTTCGATAACCCAGGCACCACCAGGATAGAAGGGCCTTGCATGCGAGCGTGAGCGCCGGCACAGGCGCAAGATACGTGGATCGCTCTCGGGCGCGCCGCGCGAATAAGACAGTAACAACAATAGGCCTCCGTCGGAGACGCCGGCCAGACGAATAACAATCAACGAGCGGGGGCTTGTTTGCTGTTCATCCCTACCCATGCCGGGTCGCTTGCGGCGATCGGGCAACGGTCCACTTGGGCACCGCCGGCGGGCAATCCGTCGACGCGGCGCTCCCGCATGCACACCCCGGCACTCCGATGAATGCGCGCCGACAGCCACGAACCGCATGGCCGGCGCGCGTCGGCCATGCGTGGCGCGCAACTCTGACTCCGGTTTTAACGTCGTCATCGCGATGCAAGGACGATCCCCCCGACGCGGGTGGTGAACGCATGCCGCGTTTTCGGCTTGCCCTCGAGGACATCAAGCGATGAAATTCGCCGCCAGCCTTTCGAAACTTCTTCGTGCCATGCCGGCGTCCGACAAGAGCAAGGGCGCGCGCGGCGCGGTCGCCGCCATGCCCGCGCCGCTTATCGTCGCGCTCGAGCCGCGCATCGTCTACGACGCGTCGGTGGCCTCGATCGGGGCGGCGGCTGTTGCGCCGCAGCATCACGCGAGTACCGAAGCGCAGCCTGTGAGCATCCCTCGCGATGCACCGGCAGCGACGAATTCGACTGCGGACACGTCCACGTCGGCGCGCGCAGTGCATGGTTTTACTGATACGACGGCTCAGGCGGCGGACAAGCAAGTCGTTTTCATCAACTCGAACGTCACCGATTTGCAAACGCTCGTCGGCGGTTTACCGGCGGGCACGCAGTACGTCGTACTTGATGCCACCAGGGACGGGCTTTCGCAAATCGAGCAGTATCTGCAGGCGCACTCGGGCGTCAGCGCGATCCACCTCGTTTCGCATGGATCCGACGGCAACGTGCAGGTTGGCAGCACGTGGCTCAACCAGGGCGATATCGCGGCCTATAGCGCGGAACTCACGCAGATCGGCGCAGCGATGCGGCCGGGCGGCGACTTCTTGATTTACGGCTGCGATGTCGCCCAAAACGCCGACGGCAAGGCGCTCGTGCAGCAGATTGCTTCGATCTCGGGATTGAATGTGGCGGCGTCGACCGATGCCACCGGGGCGGCCGCGCTTGGCGGCGACTGGGCGCTCGAGTACGACGCCGGCGCCGTGCATACGTCGGTGATTTTTTCGCAGGCTGCCGAGCAGCGATATGCCGGACTATTGGGCGTCACCGATGAAACATACGATGGACAGATCGGCTATGACACGGCCGGCGGTGCGGTGGGCGTCACATCGTTCGACCTGGACGGCATCCACTACACATTGGACCAGGCTGCGGAATTCGCCGTCGACAGCACGACCGTCAACCAGTTCGGCCCTCCGCCGCTCACTACAGGGCCGACCGATGGGGTGTTGTTCGGCAACGTGCAAGGCACTTCGCTGACATCGATGACCATGTCGCTGCAAAACGGCGACAAGATGGCCGTGCAGAGCTTCGATATCGACATCAATGCGCCTTCTGTGGTCGCGGTCGAAGCGCTGAAGTCCTCCGGAAACGTGATAGACACGCTTACGCTTGATACGTCGACGAATGGCGGCAGCTCGGTGTTTCACGTCAATTTGTCGGGCAACGCTGCTTTCTCAGGCATCGCGAGCCTAAGATTCCGTGAGACGGATTCGGCGTTTCTCATGCCGACGCTCAACAACTTCGCTTACGTCGACCTG
>JAGXBI010000156.1 GCA_018971155.1 Burkholderiales bacterium | reverse complement strand
AATAGAGCGCGCCGGTCGGATTGTTGGGGTTGATCACGACGATGGCCCTCGTATTCGGCGTGATTTTGCGGCGGATATCGTCCAGATCGGGCTGCCAGTCCGCCTGCTCGTCGCAGATGTAGTGCACAGGCGTGCCGCCCGACAGGCTCACCGCCGCGGTCCAGAGCGGATAATCAGGCGCCGGTACCAGAACTTCGTCACCCGTGTTGAGCAACGCCTGCATCGACATCACGATGAGTTCCGAGGCGCCGTTGCCGAGGTAGATATCGTCGAGCTGCACGTCGCGCACGTTCTTCTGCTGCATGTAGTGCATGATCGCCTTGCGCGCCGAGAAAATGCCGCGCGAGTCGGAATAGCCGGACGACGACGGGATGTTGCGGATCATGTCCTGCACGATCTCGTCGGGCGCCTCGAAGCCGAACGGCGCCAGGTTGCCGATGTTCAGCTTGATGATGCGGTGCCCTTCTTCTTCCATGCGCTTCGCATGTTCGAGGATCGGGCCGCGAATGTCGTAACAGACGTTTTGCAGCTTCTGGGATTTCTGAATCGGTTTCACAGCGTCGGCTTTCTCGGCGGGATCGGGGGAGACAGCGCGCCTGGCGGCTGCCCAATGCTGCATCGCAGAGGCCGCAGCCGCCAGCGAATCGCAAAAAGTTATAATTTAGCGAATTATGACAGAGTTCGGCAACGCATTATTGACGCAGCCTGGCAGTAGCGGCATGATGCGCGGCACATTGCGGCATTCAGGCGCTGTCCGAAAAACCATCGTCAACACATTGCCGCCGGCGGCCCCGACCCGCCGGCGGCAACCATTTGCGGACCATCGACCTTGAAACTACACCAGGAGTCACTTCAGGCCAACAATGCCGTCACGGCATATGGGCCCGATTATGTCGACATCAACAAGGAGCGCTTCACGCACAGCATCATCGTCGCGCCGACCGGCCCGGTGCTGGTTTGGCCGGTGAACTCTTTTGCCGCGTTGCAGCCAGAGCATTTCGCGGCCCTGCTCGACGGCACCCCGGAAGTGGTCATTTTCGGCAGCGGCCAGCGCCTGCGGTTTCCCCATCCCCGCCTCACCAGCGCGCTCACGAGCGTGCGCATCGGCGTGGAAACCATGGATTTCCAGGCGGCATGCCGCACCTACAACATCCTCATGGCGGAAGGCCGCAAGGTAACCGCCGTTCTCCTGATCGAAAACGAGACCTCCGCGTGACAGACTCATCGACACAAACCCAAGATCGTTTCCCGCTCTCCCGCCCTGCTCTCTGGCTGTTATTGCTGCTCTTCACATTAGTCTGGTTCGGCACCCTCAATTACCGTCACCTGATTGCCAGCGACGAGGGGCGCTATGCCGAAATGGCCCGCGAAATGCTGGTCTCCGGTGACTGGATCACGCCACGCTACGACGGCTACAAATACTTCGAAAAGCCGCCCCTGCAGACCTGGATGAATGCGCTGACGTTCATGTGGTTCGGGCTGGGCGAATGGCAGGCGCGCCTGTGGACCGCTCTGACCGGTTTTGGCGGCACTCTGCTGGCCGGCTATACCGCCAAGCGGGTATTCAATGCCCGCACTGGCCTGATGACCGTGCTGGTGCTGGTCGGTGCACCGATGTGGGGATTGCTGGGGCATTTCAACGTGCTCGACATGGGCGTGACGTTCATGATGGAGATTTCGTTGTGCGCGATGTTGCTCGCCCAGCGGCCGCAATTACCGCGCGCGCAGGTGCGCCGCTGGATGTGGCTTTGCTGGGCCGGCATGGCATTGGCTGTATTGAGCAAGGGCTTGATCGGCATCGTGCTGCCTGGCGGCGTGCTGGTCCTGTACTCGCTGATTGCGCGGGACTGGGCGGTCTGGAAGCGCGCCTACATCGTCAGCGGGCTACTGATTTTTCTCGCTATTTCGGCCCCGTGGTTCATTCTGGTGTCGATCCACAACCCCGAATTTGCCTACTTTTTCTTCGTCGACCAGCATTTCAAACGCTTTCTGACCGATTACGCGCGTCGCGAAGGCCCCTTTTATTATTTCGTGCCCGTGCTGCTGGTCGGGTTTTTGCCGTGGGTCAGCGTCATGTGGCAAACCGCCGCTTTCACGCGCAAGATGCCTCGCCAGCCCAACGGCTTTGCCCCGGTAACCCTGCTCTGGGTGTGGACTGGCTTCATTTTCGTTTTTTTCAGCATCTCCAGCTCCAAGCTGATTTCATACATTCTTCCGATCGCCCCGGCGCTGGCCATGCTGATCGGACTTTACCTGTCGCAACTGACCGCTGAGCGGTTCAAGCGTCATTTGGCCGGATACGCGGTGTTGCTGGTGCTGGTGACGGTGCTCACGGCCATTTTCGGCGCTCGCCATGGCAGCGCGAAGAACCCGCTGATCCTGTATCAGGAATTTCGACTATGGCTTTATGCCGCATACGCCGCCGCCATGTTCGGCATCGTGCTGGCCTGGCGCCTGAACCGTCACAGCGTGCGCCGTGCCCTGATCGCGTTCAGTGCCGGCATGTTCGCGCTGGCCATGATCGGTGGCTCGGGACACGAAGTATTCGGCCGCAACAGCTCCGGCGTGCTGCTGGTCCCGGCCGTCAAAAAGGTCATGGCGCGCCTCGGGCCGGACACGCCCTTCTATTCGGTCGGGATGCTGGATCACACCATGCCGTTCTACCTGCGCCACACCATGACGATGGTGGCGTTCGAGGATGAGCTCGCGTTCGGCATCTCGCAGGAGCCGCAAAAATGGATTCCGACCATTCCCGCGTTCATCAAGCGCTGGGACAGCGAACCCAAAGCGCTCGCACTGATCAGCCCTCCCATTTACGAAAACCTGAAAAACCAGCATGTGCCCATGCAGGTGATCGCCCGCGACGCACGCCGCGTCATCGTGGAAAAGCCTCAACCCTGACATCATGAACATCGTCACCTTCTCTCTTGTGCTGACGGGCGTATTGCTCAATGCCTGCGCCCAACTGTTACTGAAGGCAGGTGCCGATGCGATCGGCACACTGGCCTTCACGCGAGCCAATATCGTGCCCATCGGTATCAAGCTCGCCACCCAATTGCCGATTCTGGGCGGTCTGGCGTGTTATGCCGTCAGTGTGGTGGTATGGATTCTGGCGCTCTCGCGCGTCCAGGTTTCGCTGGCCTACCCGATGCTTTCGCTGGGTTACGTGGTCAATGCGCTGGCCGCATGGTATTTGTTCGGCGAGGCGCTTAGCTTGCAACGCGTGGTCGGAATCGGCATCATTCTCGTCGGCGTCTACGTATTGGCGCGCAGTTGACGCCTACCGATACCTTCCACCGACAACTCGATTCACGCAGATGAACCCATCGGACCAGCCCTTCCTGCCCTTCACCCGGCCGACCCTCGACGAGCAAACCATTGCCGCAGTCGGGGACGTATTGCGTTCGGGCTGGATTACCTCGGGCCCGCAGGTCCAGGCATTCGAGGCAGAACTCTCACAGCTTTTCGGCGGCCGGCCGGTGCGCACCTTCAATTCCGGCACGGCCACCATGGAGATCGCGCTGCGCGTCGCCGGCATTGGTCCGGGCGACGAAGTCATTACGACACCGCTGTCATGGGTCGCCACCAGCAATACCATTCTGGAAGTCGGCGCCAAGCCGGTTTTTGTCGATATCGATCCGGTGACGCGCAATATCGATCTGGCACGCGTCGAAGCGGCGATCACGCCCGCTACGCGTGCCATCATGCCGGTCTACCTGGCAGGCCTGCCGGTCGACATGGACCGCCTGTACGACATCGCCAGACAGCACCGCCTGCGCGTGATCGAAGACGCGGCGCAGGCGATCGGCTCGCAATGGGGCGGCAAGCGAATCGGCGCTTTTGGCGATTTCGTGTCGTTCAGCTTTCATCCGAACAAGAACATTACGTCGATCGAGGGCGGCGCGCTGGTGCTCAATAACGACGACGAGGCCCGGCTGGCGGAAAAATACCGCCTGCAAGGCGTCAGCCGCAGCGGCATGGACGGCATGGAAGTCGACGTGCTCGGAGGCAAATTCAACCTGACTGACGTCGCGGCCTGTGTCGGGCGTGCGCAACTGAAGCGCCTGGACGAATTCAACGCCCGCCGCGCCGAGTTGGCCCGGCGGTATTTCGACGGCCTGGCCGGCGGCGACGCGCTCGCGTGCGGCGTGCAGTTGCCGCCGGCCGATTTCGCCAACACCAACTGGCACATGTTCCAAATCATGCTGCCGCTGGAGCGCTTATCGCTCGATCGGGCCGGTTTTATGTTGCAACTGAAGGAGCGCGGCATCGGAAGCGGGGTACACTACCCGGCAATTCATCTTTTTAAACTTTATCGTGCGCTGGGCTTTCGGGATGGCATGTTCCCGCACGCGGAACGGGCGGGACGGGCAATTCTGACGCTGCCCCTGTTTCCTGCGATGAGCGACGCGGATGTCGAGCGCGTGTGCCTGGCCGTCAACGCTATCTGCCTAAAATATAAGAAATGAATCGACCGCAACTCTCCGTCGTCATCCCCGTATACAACGAAGAGGCCGGTTTGGCCGCGCTGTTCGCGCGCCTTTATCCGGCGCTCGATCAGATGGACCTGTCCTACGAGGTTGTCTTCGTCAACGACGGCAGTCGCGATCGCTCCGCAGCGATTCTCGGCGAGCAATTCCGGGCGCGCCCCGATGTCACTCGCGTGGTGCTGTTCAACGGCAATTATGGCCAGCACATGGCGATCCTCGCCGGGTTCGAGCAGACCCGCGGCGAAATCGTCGTGACGCTCGACGCCGACCTGCAGAACCCGCCCGAGGAAATTCCCAACCTGGTCGACAAGATTCGGGCAGGCCACGATTACGTCGGCACGATTCGCCGCAATCGGCGCGATTCATGGTTTCGCCGCAATGCCTCGCGCATGATGAACCGCTTGCGCGAGCGCATCACCCATATCCAGATGACGGATCAGGGTTGCATGCTGCGGGCCTATAGCCGGCAAATCATCGATACCATCAATCAGTGCCGCGAAATCAATACCTTTATCCCGGCATTGGCGTACACATTCGCGCAGAACCCGGTGGAAATCGAAGTTGCGCACGAGGAACGCTTTGCCGGCGAATCGAAATATTCGCTGTACAGCCTGATCCGCCTGAATTTCGACCTCGTGACCGGCTTCTCGGTCGTGCCGCTGCAATGGCTGGCGGCCATCGGCATGGGGCTGTCGTTCGTCTCCGCGGGTCTGTTCGTGCTGCTGATGGTGCGGCGCTTCCTGTTGGGCGCGGAAGTCCAGGGGGTCTTCACGCTGTTCGCCATTACGTTCTTCCTGCTGGGCGTCATTCTGTTCGGCATCGGCATCCTCGGCGAATATATCGGCCGGATTTACCAGCAGGTTCGGCAACGGCCACGCTTCCTGGTGCAGGCAATCCTCGAGGACGACGCGGAATCGGCCGCGCGGGAACACCCGGCCGGCACGCTGGAGCGGCATGCCGCCGGCCGGCGATGATCAGTCGGTCGTTCGGTCAACAGGAAAACAGATGAGTGCGCGCGCCGTCGTTTTTGCTTATCACAATGTCGGCCTGCGCTGCCTGCGCGTGCTGCTCGCACGCGGCATCGACGTCGCACTGGTGGTGACCCACCAGGACAACCCCAACGAAAACATCTGGTTCGGCAGCGTCGCGCAGGTCGCGGCCGAACACGGCATCCCGGTCATCACGCCGGAGGATCCGCGCGATGCTGCTTTGTTCCGGCAGATCGAGGCCATCGCGCCGGATTTCATCTTTTCGTTTTACTACCGTCATATGCTGCCGCCCGCGCTGCTGGCGCTCGCCCGGCGCGGCGCGTTCAACATGCATGGGTCGCTGCTGCCGCACTATCGCGGCCGTGTGCCGATCAATTGGGCAGTGCTGCATGGCGAGACCGAGACCGGCGCCACGCTGCACGAAATGACCGCCAAGCCGGACGCGGGCGCCATCGTTGCACAAACCGCCGTGCCGATCTTGCCGGACGACACGGCCGCCGAGGTGTTCGATAAAGTCACCGTCGCCGCCGAGCAGACGCTCTGGCGAGTCCTGCCCGATCTCGTCGCCGGCAGTGCGCCCAGGCTCGAGAACGATCTGGCGGCGGGTAGCTATTTTGGCGGACGCAAGCCCGAGGATGGCCGCATCGACTGGTCGCTACCGGCCCAGCAGGTCTACAACCTGATTCGCGCGGTCGCGCCGCCCTATCCTGGCGCGTTCTGCGAAGTCGCCAATCACCGCTTCATCATCGCGCGGGCGCGCATCGCGCCAGACATGCCGGCGCTTCAAGGTTTGCCCTTGGGCCTGCAGGTGGTGGATAATGCGCTATTTGGCGTTTGCGGCGATCATCGCGCCGTCGCCATTCACGAGCTACTGCACAATGGGGTGCCCATCGCCCCGGCGGAAGTGTCCCGCTTAATTTACTGAACGCAATACCATGAAAAAAGTCCTGATCCTCGGGGTAAATGGGTTTATCGGCCACCATTTGTCAAAGCGCATTCTCGAGACTACCGACTGGGAAGTCTACGGAATGGACATGTTGACCGACCGCCTCGGCGATCTGCTCAACCACGAGCGCATGCACTTCTTCGAAGGCGATATCACCATCAACAAGGAATGGGTCGAATATCACATCCGCAAATGTGATGTGATCCTGCCCCTTGTCGCCATTGCCACGCCGGCGACCTACGTCAAGCAGCCGTTGCGGGTGTTCGAACTCGATTTCGAGGCGAACCTGCCGATCGTGCGATCGGCCGCAAAGTACAGGAAGCATCTGGTGTTTCCGTCGACCTCGGAAGTGTATGGCATGTGCAGCGATGCCGAATTCGACCCTGAGCAATCCTCGCTGGTATATGGCCCGATCAACAAGCCGCGCTGGATTTACGCCTGTTCCAAACAATTGATGGATCGCGTGATCTGGGGCTACGGTATGCAGGACGGCCTGAACTTCTCGCTGTTCCGCCCGTTCAACTGGATCGGCCCGGGACTGGACTCGATCTATACCCCCAAGGAAGGTTCATCGCGCGTTGTGACGCAATTCCTCGGGCACATCGTGCGCGGCGAGAACATCAGTCTGGTCGACGGCGGACAGCAAAAACGCGCCTTCACCTATATCGACGACGGTATCGAGGCACTGGTGCGCATCATCGACAATCCGAATGGCATAGCCAGCGGCAAGATATACAACATCGGCAATCCAGCCAACAACTTCTCGGTTCGCGAATTGGCCCACATGATGCTCAAGTTGGCGGCGGAGTATCCGGAGTATCGGGACACCGCCAAGCAAGTTCAACTGGTCGAAACTTCGTCGAACGCCTACTACGGCAACGGCTACCAGGACGTGCAGAACCGCGTGCCCAAGATCGACAATACGATGGCCGAGCTTGCATGGAAACCGACCACTTCAATGGGCGACGCATTGCGCAAGATTTTCGAAGCCTATCAAGGACACGTTGCCGAAGCACGTCAATTGGTCGACTGATCCGACGCATCGAAAAAACACTCCCGTGCGCTCGCGCCTCGCGGCATGAGCGCACGGGAACGCCGGGCACTCAAAACGGGCGTCTCCGTTCCATAAACCATGGCCATCATCGCCCTCAAAATCGACGTCGACACACTGCGCGGCACACGCGAAGGTGTTCCCACGCTGCTGGGGTTGCTGGAGCAAGCCCGAGCCCGCGCGACGTTCCTGTTCAGCCTGGGTCCGGATCACACGGGGTGGGCACTCAAACGGGTCTTCCGGCCAGGATTCCTGCAAAAGGTTTCCCGTACTTCTGTCGTCGAGCATTACGGCATCAAGACGTTGCTGTATGGCACCTTGCTGCCGGGCCCCGACATTGGCCGCCGGGCGGCCGCCGAAATGCATGCAACCCAGGCTACCGGGCACGAAATCGGCATCCACACCTGGGATCACGTCTACTGGCAGGATAACGTGCGTCAGCGCGACGCCGCCTGGACCGAGCGCCAAATGTCTCGTGCCTACCAGCGTTTCGGCGATATCTTTGGCGAGGCGCCTGCGACCCACGGCGCGGCAGGCTGGCAAATGAATGACTTCGCCTTCGCTCAATTGGATGCCTGGCGATTGCGCTATGCGTCCGACGGACGGGGCACCCATCCTCACTTCCCGATCGTCGGCGGGAAACGTT
>JAGXBI010000155.1 GCA_018971155.1 Burkholderiales bacterium | reverse complement strand
ACAACGTGATGTCGGGCGGCACCTGCGACACCATGGACGTACTGCAGGCGGCCCTGGCACACGGGCTGGACGGCATCGCGGTGGGCCCGCTGTGCGATCCGCAGGCGGTCGGCGAGCTGTGCGCGGCCGGCGTCGGCGCGCGCGTTGCGCTCGCGCTCGGCAACAAACGGGCGATACCCAAACTGGGCATGACCAAGACCCCGGTGGTGCTCAGCGGCGTGGTGCGCGCCATCACCGACGGCGAGTATGTGATCACCGGCCCGACCTACACGGGCCAGCGCGCCTACATGGGCCGCCCCGCGGTGTTCGACATCGGCGCGGCGCAGGTCGTGGTGACCGAGCGAACCCAGGAGCCGCTGGATGTGGGGGTATTTACCAGCGTCGGCATCGACCCTGCTCGCCAGCGTTTTTTGCTGCTGAAGTCGCGCATGTATTGCCGCCCGGTGTTTCTGCCGTTGGCACGGGGGCTGGTCGAGTGCGACAGCGCCGGCGTGACCAGTTCCGACTATGCGCTGTTTCCTTTTGAGCGGGTGCGGCGTCCGGTGTATCCGCTCGATGCGCAGGCGCGCTGGGACGCGCCCTGAAAACGGCCGCGCCGGCGCACTAGTGCAGCTGGCCGCCGCTTTCCCGACGATCTTCGCTCACGCTCAGCGCCGTGTGAAGGGCCACGCGCAGGCCCTTGACGACGGTGTCCAGCGCCATGCTCGGCTGGCCCGGATGGCGCGCGGCCTGCGACGGCAGATATGGAATGTGGATAAAGCCGCCGCGCAGCGCCGGACGATGCAGCGCGATGTGATGCAGCAGCCCGTAGAAAATGTGGTTGCACACGAAGGTGCCTGCCGTTTGCGAGACCGCGGCGGGAATGCCCGCATCGCGCAGCGCATGCGTGATGGCCTTGATCGGCAAACGGGCGAAGTAAGCGGCCGGCCCGTCGGCGGCGATCGGCGCATCGATCGGCTGTTGTCCGGCGTTGTCGGCGATACGCGCGTCGTCGACATTGATGGCGACCCGCTCGATCGACATTTCCGCGCGCCCGCCAGCCTGCCCGACGCATACCACCAGTACCGGATCGGTCTCGGCGATGGCGCTGCCCAGCACCTCGAGTGCCCGGCCGAACACGCAGGGTACCTGGCGCGCGACCACCACGGCGCCGCCGATCTGCGCGCCTTCGAGGGCTTGCGCCGCCTCCCAGGACGGATTCACGGGCTCTTGTTCGAACGGCTCGAAGCCGGTCAGCAGGATGGTCGACATGGTCAAACCTCGGGCGCGCACCGCGCGGCGGGGCACGCGGATTCGGGTGAACGGGGCCTTCTTCGAGCGCTCGGCGCGCTCGACGCATCACGCATTCTAAGACGAGTTGGGCCGGCGCGTTACACGAGCGCCAGGAAATGCGCGAGGCACGGGTTGCGGTTGAGCGGCGACCATGCAAGCACTTGCTCGATCTGCGGCGCATCGAGCAACGGGCGGAATACCACGCCGGCCAGCTGGGCCCGGCGCATCGACGCCGGCACCAGCGCGATACCCACGCCTTCGTCGACCAGGCTCAGCACGGTCTGTTGCAACTGCACCTCGAAGCGGATATCTGGCTCGAAGCCGCCCTGGCGGCAGTGTTCGACAATCGCCGCGCGCAGTGTCGGCGCGACCTGCTCGGTGGCCAGCACGAACGGCTCGCCCGCCAATTGGGAGATCCTCAACTGACGCGCACGCGCGCGCGGATGGTTGCGCGAGAGTGCCACGCAAAGCGGCTCGCTGACGATCTCGCGCATCGCCAGCCCCTTTTTTTGCGCCCCGGGAAACATGATCGCGGCATCGATCTGCCCGGCCGCCACCTGCGCCGCCAGATCGTTCGAGACGACCTCGCGAAGATGCAGCGCGACGGCCGGGTAGGCCGCGCCGAAACGCCTGGCATAACCCGGCACGACGCTATAGGCCGCGCACATGGTAAAGCCGATGCTGAGCTGCCCGGCGTCGCCGCGCGCGGCGGCGCGCACGTTCCTGGCGGACTGCTCGAGCGCTGCGAGGATCGCCCGGGCGTCGTTGTAGAACTGCTCGCCGGCGACGGTCAGCGTGACGCTGCGCGGACTGCGCTCGATCAGCGTGACTCCGAGCGCAGCTTCGAGCGCTGCCAGCTGCCGGCTCAGCGGCGGCTGAGTCAGGTTCAGGCGCGCCGCGGCCCGGCCGAAGTGGCGGGTTTCCGCCAGCGTCACGAAATAGCGCAGTGGCTTGATATCGAGCATGATGCAAAAAAGGTATTTTTGCGTTCGGAAATTAGCATTGGATTATATCAATCAAAGCCTTTAAGCTCTCGCCTCACTTGTTGACCCTGGCATCGCGCGATCGTGTTTTCGACCCTTCCCATCCTGCTCCCCGTGTTCGGCCTGGTGCTGGCCGGCTTTGTGTGCCGCCGGCGCGGCGTGCTCGGGCCGAGCGCCGCATCGGAGTTGAATCGCTTCGTGATCTGGCTCGGGCTGCCGGCGCTGCTGTTCGACATCATGGCGCACGCGACCTGGCACGAGCTATATCAGCCGGCATTCGTCGCTGCCTTCGCGCTGGCCCTGGCGGGCGTGTTCGTGCTCACGCTGGTGCTGCGCATGGTGGGTGGCCGGCATTTGGCCGATGCGAGTATCGACGCGGTTGCCGCCGCCTATCCGAACACCGGCTATATCGGCTTTCCGCTGTGCATGATCGTGTTCGGCTCGGCCAGCCTGACGCCGACGACCATCGTCACGATTCTGGTCGCCTGCGTACTGTTCGCCAGCGCGATCGTGCTCATCGAGGTGGGACTGCAGACCGAGCGGGCGCCGCACAAGCTGGGCTGGAAGGTGTTGCGCGCGTTGGCGCGCAATCCGTTGATCGTCGCGCCGATCGCGGGGGCGGCGGTCTCGGCGCTGCATGTGCCGCTGCCGCACAGCGGCGAAACCTTTCTGAAGTTGCTGGGCGCCGCGGCCAGCCCGTGCGCGCTGGTGAGCCTGGGCGCGTTCCTGGCCGAGAAGCGGCCCGCTGGCGCCCCGGGCGAGCGCAGCTCGCTTTACCTCACCGGCATCAAACTGGTTTTTCAGCCGGCCCTGACCTGGTGGCTTGCCGCGCGCGTGTTTGCGCTGCCGCTGACACTCGTCGAAATCGCCGTGCTGCTGGCCGCGCTGCCCACCGGCACAGGGCCTTTCATGCTGGCCGAGTTCTACCGGCGCGAGGCGCACGTCACCTCGCGCACGATTCTCCTGTCGACGCTCGGCTCGCTGGTGACGTTGTCGGTTCTGCTGCTGTATATCAGGCGCTCATAGGCGCGCTTAGCCGATCGGGCGGATTTCGATGCCGGCCTCGTTCAGGCGGGTACGAATGCGCCGGGCGAACGCCAGTGCATGCGGCCCATCGCCATGCAGGCACACGGTCTGCGCGTTGATGCCGACCCAACTGCCGTCGCGCGCGCGCACGCGCTGCCGCTCGATCATCTCGAGGGTCTGCGCGAGCGCCTGTTCTTCGTCGTCGATCAAGGCGCCGGGCGTGCCGCGCTTGACCAGCGTGCCGTCCGGGTTATAGCCGCGATCGGCAAACACCTCCTCGACGGCGGTGAGGCCGGCATCGCGCGCCGCACGCACCAGCTCGCCGCCGGCCAGGCCGAACAGCGCCAGGCCCGGATCGAAATCGCGCACCGCCTTGGCAATGGTCTGGGCCAGCGCCGGATCGCGCGCGGCCTGGTTGTAGAGCGCGCCATGTGGCTTGACATGCGCCAGCACGCCGCCGTGCGCCTGGGCGATGGCCGCCAGCGCGCCGATCTGGTAGAGCATGCCGGCATACACTTCGTCGGCAGGCAGATGCATTTCGCTGCGGCCGAAGTTCTCGCGATCCGGAAAACTCGGATGCGCGCCAATCGCGACGTTATGCTCGATGGCCCAGGCGACTGTGCGATGCATGGTGGCGGCGTCGCCCGCATGCCAGCCGCAGGCGATGTTGGCGGAACTGATCAAGGCCAGCAAGGCTTCGTCGCTGTCGCAGCCTTCGCCCACGTCGGCGTTGAGATCGATCTGCATTATTGACTCCGGGAGAGGGTGGATTGAGGGGCGCGGGTGATCGCGCGGCGCGGGCCGGCCTGGACCACGCCGGCGTGCCGCCAGGCCAGGATCCGGTCGACCTGATCCAGATAGCGGCGCGTGTCTTGCAGCGCCTGCAGCGCCTCGGTGCGCGACACCGGAACAAACTGCACGGCCGCACCCAGCCGCACTTGCGCGAGCTTCCAAAGGTCCGCGCCAATCACCACGCCGATCTTGGGGTAGCCGCCGGTGGTCTGCCCGTCGGCCATCAGGATGATCGGCTGGCCGGCGGGCGGCACCTGCACCACGCCGGGCACCACGCCATGCGAGAGCAGGTCGTGGTGCCGTTGTTTCCTGCGGTGCAGCTCCGGCCCGCCGAGCCGGTAACCCATGCGGTTGCTGTTCGGCGTCACTTGCCAGTCCGTGTCCCAGAACGTCTTGTGCGAGGCCACCGTGAAATCCTCATACTCCGGGCCGTTCAACACGCGGATCGTGGTGGTTTCCAGGCCCGGGAAGCCGGCCGGCGGTTGCACGCCGCAAGGTTCGCCGCGAGACTCGAGCGCCGCGCTCGCGATGCCCACCGGCAGACGGTCGCCGTCGCGCAACGCCCGACCGTGCCAGCCGCCGAAGCCGCCACTCAAGTGGGTGCTGCGCGAATTCAGCAGCACCGGCACGTCGATCCCGCCGGCGATGGCGAGATAGGTGCGCATGCCCTGGCGCGGGCCGCGCAGTGTCAGGGTCTGGCCCCGCGAGACCGGGAAGCTCCACCACGACCACACCGGCTGGCCGTCGAGCTCGGCGCGGCAGTCGGCGCCGGTCAGTGCGATCCGGCAGTCGCAGGCAAAACGCACGGCGCTTGCGCCGAGCGTGAATTCGAGCACGGCCGCGTCCACCGGATTGTCGAGCAGGCGATTGCCCACCAGCATGGCGAGTGGGTCGAGCGCGCCGGAGGCGCCGATGCCGAGATGGCGAAAGCCGTGCCGCCCGAGATCCTGGACGGAGCTGAGTACACCGGCGCGCAAGATCTCTATCACAGTTCGACGCTCTCGATAATGAAGCGCACATGGTCGCCCGGACTCAGCAGGGTCGGCGGCATTTGCGCGGGATCGAACAGCGGCAGGTCGGTGCGCCCGATCAGTTGCCAGCCGCCGGGCGAGACCACCGGATAGATCGCGGTTTGCGCGCCGCCGATGCCGACCGAGCCAGCGGGCACCGCCAGTCGCGGCTCGGCGCGGCGCGGTGTGGCCAGGCTGGGGTCGAGGCCGCCAAGATAGGCGAAGCCGGGCAGGAAGCCCAGGAAATACACCACGTAGTCGCCGTCGGCGTGGCGCTGCACCACCGCCTCGGGCGAGAGACCGGTGCGCAGCGCGACTTCGGCCAGGTCGGGGCCGTGCGCGCCGCCGTAGCGCACCGGAATTTCAATCTCGCGGCCCGCCTCGGCCTGGTCGTCGGCCCCCTCCCATGCCGCCAGCAGGGCGCTCTCGAGGACCGCGGGATCGGTGCGCAGCGGGTCGAAGATCACCGTGAAGTTGTTCATACCAGGCACCATCTCGAGCACATCGGGGCGCGCCTGCAGCATGGTGGCGACCGACCAGATGCGCCGCTGCGTGACCAGGCTGGTGGGCGGCGGCGGAATGCAGAGCAGGGCGGCTTCGCCCAGCGGGAGGATGCTCAGTGTCGACATGGAGGCTGGTCTTTTGCTACATAATATCAACGAATTGTCGATGTATTATAGATAATCGCATACATGGCACGCAGTTTTTACTTCCGCGCAGCTATACTTGTATCATGTTGACGACAGTTGGAACCCATTGTATGACCGCGAAACCGCGCCAGCCCACACCGCAAATCGTTTCTTCGGCCCATCTGGTGTCGGAAAAGGGCGCCGAGACCTCCGAGCTCGAATATGGCCTGATCGTGGCCAGCAATGCGTTCAATCGCTGGATGGCGCGCTGCATGTCGGCCGCCGGGGTCAAGGACATGGCGCCGGTCGAAGTGTCGTTGCTGCATCATGTGAATCACCGCGACCGCAAGAAAAAGCTCGCCGACATCTGCTTCGTGCTGAATATCGAAGACACGCACATTGCCACCTACGGCCTGAAGAAGCTGGTCAAGGCCGGTTACGTCAAAAGCGAGAAGATCGGCAAGGAGGTGTTTTTCTCCGCGACCGACAAGGGCAGTGCGCTGTGCCTGCGTTACCGCGAGGTGCGCGAGCAATGCCTGATCGAGGCGCTGGCCGAGAGCGGTCTGGAGAATCGGGCGATCAGCGAGGCCGCGCAACTGCTGCGAACCATCTCCGGACTATACGATCAAGCCTCGCGCTCGGCCGCTTCGCTGTAGAGCGTGGCCGATTCGGTGAGCACGACGTCCAGCCGGACGTCATGCGGCTGCACCTCCAGGGCGGGCGTCTCGGTTGCCTCGAAGGCGATGCCGACCGCGCGCGGGCGCGGATCGAGCGCCGCCAGGGTGCGGTCGTAGAAGCCGCCGCCGTAACCCAGCCGGTAACCCTGCCGGTTGAATCCCACGCAAGGAATCAGAATCAGGTCGGGCGCCAGCGGCTGGTTGTGGGCCGGAACCGGAATCCGGTAATAGCCCTCGAGCATCGGACTGTCGGGCGTCCAGGCATGGAACACCAACGGTTCGCGCGGATCCGTCACCACCGGCAGGGCGGCCAGCCGACGCTGGCCGGCGCTGCCTTGCGCCAGCCACTCGATGATCACCGGGCGCGCATCGAACTCGTCAAGAATGGGCCAATAAAAACCGACGCACGCGGGGGCTTCGCGCGCCAGCAGATCGGCCAGCCGCTCGCTCAACATGGCGTCGCGGCGCGGGCGATCGGGCAGCTCGCGCCGTACTGCCAACAGATTGGAGCGCAGTGTTGTTTTCGTTGCTTTTGCCTGCGTTGGCGGCTCCTCGCCGATGGGGTCCCGTGCTATGCTAGCTGCCATCCTGTCCCTGCCGCAGTTGTTAATAATGTCAAAGCGTTTGACTCGAGTATATCGCGTAGTTGCGGCCTTTTTGACAGCCGCCAGTCTGGTGGCCTGCACCACCACCGGCGCGGCAAGCCACTTCCGTCACGCCCGGCTCGAGCGGCACACGGCAATCCCGCAAACCCCCGATGAGATTTTCGTCGCGCTGCGCAATGCGGCGCTCGATAACGACGTGGCACGCGCCACCGAGTTGGCCGAGCATTTGCACGATTACCCGATTCAATCGTACGTTCAGTATTTCCAGATCCGGCCGCAGATGTTCGACTCGCAGGGCAAGGCGCTGGTCGACGCGCCCGACGACATCATCCGCGCCTTCCTGAGCAAATATCGCGGCCGGGCGATCGCCGACCGCCTGCGCAACGACTGGCTGCTGGTGCTGGGCAAGCGGCACGACTGGAAAACCTTCGACGCCCAGTACGCCAAGTTCGTGCTCAACGACGATACCCAGGTCAAGTGCTACGCGCTGATGTCGCGCGCCAGCCGTGGCGAGCAGGTGGGTGTCCTGGCGCGCGACCTGCTGGTGCATCCGCGCTACTTCGGCGAAGGCTGCGTCGACATGATCAACATGCTCGCGCAGATGAAGCAGCTCACCCCTGACGACGTCTGGTTCCAGATTCGCCAGGCCTACGAGAGCAATTACGTGACGCTGGGCAAGCAGATCGCCGACGCGCTGGGCGACCAGCGACCCGACGACACGCTGCTCGACATGGCGGCGAATCGGCCCACCCAGTTGCTCGCGCGCGGCATCCAGGATACCGACGCATCGCGCCAACTGGCGCTGCTGGCCATTACCCGCATGGCGCGCAACAGTCCCGCGCTGGCCTCGGCCTCGCTCAGCGAGATCTCCGCCTATCTGTCGCCGCAGGAGCGGCAGGCGGGCTGGGGAGAGATCGGTTATCAGGCGGCGCTGCAACTGGATCCCCAGGCATCCGACTGGTATGGCCGCAGCGGGGACGTGCGCCTGTCGTTTCCGGCCCAGCAATGGAAGGTGCGTGCGGCGCTGCGCGCCGGCGACTGGCCGGCGGTGCGCAGCGCCATCGAGCAGCTGGCTCCGGAGTTGCGCGGTGATTCGGTCTGGATCTACTGGTACGGCCGCGCCCTGAGCG
>JAGXBI010000154.1 GCA_018971155.1 Burkholderiales bacterium | reverse complement strand
GCTGCAGCGCGCGGGCTTGCGCCAGGCGGGCCGCGGCCGCCTTCAGATCCTGATTGGCGGCCAGCGCCTGGGTCTCGAGCCGGTCGAGCGTGCTATCGCCGAACACGTGCCACCACTGGCCGCGCGGCATCGCTTCGGACGGCTGTGCCAGTTTCCAGGAGCCGGCTTCCCGAGGGGTGAGCTTTGCTTCCTTGAAGGCGGCGGGCGTGGCCACCGCCGGCCGCTCGTAGGTCGGCGTGACGGAGCAGCCCGCCAGCGCGAGCAGCGCGGCCAGCAGCGCCGGCAGCATGCGTATCGTGTTTTTCATTGCATCATCCTTGGAGTTCCGCGTCGGACCTTTCGTCGGCGCACAACGGGGCGTCGTGCGGCGCGGCCGAGTGCAGCCGGCGCGTATTGAGCGTGCGCAGCACGACATAGAACACGGGCGTCAGGAACAGCCCGAACAGCGTCACGCCCAGCATGCCGAAGAACACCGCCACGCCCATCGCATGGCGCATTTCCGAGCCCGCGCCGGTCGAGCTCACCAAGGGGACGACCCCCATGATGAAGGCGATCGAGGTCATCAGAATCGGCCGCAACCGCAGCCGGCTTGCTTCGATGGCCGCCTGCAGCGCGCTGCGCCCCTGCATTTCGAGCTCGCGCGCGAATTCGACGATCAGGATGGCGTTCTTCGAGGCCAGTCCGACCAGCACCATCAGGCCGATCTGCGTGAAGATGTTGTTGTCGCCGCGCGTGAGCCACACACCGGTCAGCGCCGCCAGCAGACTCATCGGCACGATCAGGATCACCGCCAGCGGCAAGGTCAGGCTTTCATAGAGAGCGGCCAGCACCAGGAACACCAGCAGCACGCTGATCGGGAACACCCACAGCGCCGAATTGCCGGCCAGGATCTGCTGATAGGTCAGGTCGGTCCACTCGTAGCCGATGCCGCGCGGCAGCGTTTGTGCCGCGATACGCTCGATGGCCGCCTGCGCCTGGCCCGACGAGTAGCCCGGCGCCGGCCCGCCATTGATGTCGGCGGCGGTGTAACCGTTATAGCGCACTACCATCTCCGGGCCGAAGGTCGGACTCACCGTGACCAGCGAGGAAAGCGGCACCATGTCGCCGGTGGCGTTGCGCGTCTTCAGTTGGAGAATGTCGTCGGCATGGGCGCGGTACGGCGCATCGGCCTGCACGCGCACCTGATAGACGCGGCCGAAGCGATTGAAGTCGTTCACATAGAGCGAGCCCAGGTAGATCTGCATGGTGTCGAAGACATCGGTGACCTTCACGCCCAACTGCTTGGCCTTGACGCGATCGAGGTCGACGTTGAGTTGCGGCACGTTGATCTGATAGCTGGAGAAGGTCGGCCCGAGTTCGGGCGCGGCGCGCGCGGCCTTGAGGAATTTCTGCGTGGCTGCGTCGAGCGCGCGATAGCCGAGCGCGCCGCGGTCTTCGAGCTGCAGCTTGAAGCCGCCCATGGTCCCCAGCCCCATCACCGGTGGCGGTGGAAACACGGCGATGAACGAGTCCTTGATGCTGGCGTATTTCTGATTGAGCGCCGCGGCAATCGCGCCGGCCGAGAGATCCTTCGCGCGACGCTGGTCGAACGGCTTGAGCGTGACGAATACGATGCCCGCGCTCGAGCTGTTGGTAAAGCCGTTGATCGACAGCCCGGGGAAGGCCACGGCGTCTTCGACGCCGGGCTGCTTGAGCGAGATGGCGGTCATGCGGCGAATCACGTCCTCGGTGCGATCGAGCGAGGCGCCCGGCGGCAGTTGCGCGAAGCTGATCAGGTACTGCTTGTCCTGCGCGGGTACGAAGCCGCCCGGCACGATCCGCGCGACCAGCACCGCCAGCGCGAGCAGTACGAGATAGACCCCCATCATGCTGGCCTTGCGCGAGATCACGCCGGTCACGCCGGCGGCGTAGCCGTGCGAGGCGCGTCCGAAGAGGCGGTTAAAGCGTGCGAAGAAGCCGCCGAACAGCCGGTTCATCACGCGCGTGAGCCGATCGGGCGGGGCGTCGTGGGGTTTGAGCAGCAGCGCCGAGAGCGCTGGCGAGAGCGTGAGCGAATTGAACGCCGAGATCACCGTGGAGATGGCGATGGTCATCGCGAACTGCTTGTAGAACTGCCCGGTCAGGCCGCTCATGAAGGCCAGCGGCACGAACACCGCGATCAGGGTCAGCGCAATGGCGATGATCGGCCCGCTGACTTCGCGCATTGCCCGGTAGGTGGCGTCGCGTGGCGACAGGCCGGCGGCGATGTTGCGCTCGACGTTCTCGACCACCACGATGGCGTCGTCGACCACGATGCCGATCGCCAGCACCATGCCGAACAGCGATAGCGCATTGATCGAGAAGCCGAACATCAGCAGCAGCGAGAAGGTGCCGATGATCGACACCGGCACGGCCAGCAGCGGACTGATGGAGGCGCGCCAGGTCTGCAGGAACACGATTACCACCAGCACCACCAGCGCGATGGCCTCGAGCAGCGTGTGCACGACCGCCTCGATACTGGCGCGCACGAACTGGGTCGGGTCATAGACGATGCGGTACTGCACGTCGGCCGGAAAATCGCGGCTCAGATCCTTCATGGCCGCGCGCACCTGGTCGGAGATGGCCAGCGCGTTGGCGCCGGGCGATTGCATGATCGCCAGCGCCACCGCCGGCTTGTTGTTCAGCAGCGAGCGCAGCCCATACTCGGAGGCGCCCAGCTCGATGCGGGCGACGTCCGAGAGCCGGGTAACCGAGCCGTCGGGCGAGGCCTTGAGAATGATGTTGCCGAACTGCGCGGCCGTCTTCAGCCGCCCGCGCGCATTGACCGACAGTTGCAGCGGCACGTCCGGCGAACTGGGCGAGGCGCCGATCACGCCGGCGGCCACCTGCACGTTTTGCTCGCGGATCGCGTTGACCACGTCGGTGGCGGTCAAGCCCCGTTGCGCGACCTTGTTCGGATCCAGCCATACACGCATGGCGTAGTCGCCCGAGCCCCACACCTGCACCTGGCCGACGCCGGGAATCCGCTCGAGCCGGTCCTTCACGTTGAGTACCGCGTAGTTGCGCAGGTACGTCATGCCGTAGCGGTTATTGGGCGAAATCAGGTGCACCACCATGGTCAGCGTGGGCGAGCTCTTGATGGTGGTCACGCCTAGTCGCTGGACTTCCTCGGGCAGGCGCGGCAGCGCTTGCGACACACGGTTCTGCACCAGCTGCTGCGCCTTGTCGGGGTCGACCCCGAGCTTGAAATTGACCGTCAGCGCGAGATTGCCGTCGCTATTGGCCTGCGACTGCATGTACAGCATGTTCTCGACGCCATTGATCGATTCCTCCAATGGCGCGGCGACCGTCTCGGCGATCACCTTCGGGTTGGCGCCCGGATACTGCGCATGCACCACGACCGACGGCGGCACGACTTCGGGATATTCCGAGATCGGCAGTTGAAACACGGCAAGCACGCCGGCCAGCAAGATCAGCACGGACAGCACGCCCGCGAAGATCGGCCGGTCGATGAAGAATTTGGAAATATTCATAGTGTTTCCTGTGAACTGGCTGGGCTCAGCCCTGGGCGGCCTGGGCCGCCTCGGCAGCGGCCAGCGCCGCGTCGGAGGCCATCGGCACTAGGTGCGGCGCGACCGCGTCGCCGGGGCGCACGCGCTGCAGGCCGTTGACGACGATGCGTTCGCCCGGCTTCAGGCCATGGGTGATCACGCGCAGACCATCCTGGACGGCGCCGAGCGTGACTTCGCGATACTCGGCGTGCGAATGCGCGTCGAGCACCAGCACGAATTTCTTGTTCTGGTCGGTGCCGATCGCCTGCTCGCTGACCAGCACGGCAGGGTGGGGCTGGCTGCCGGCCAGGCGAATGCGGGCATACAGACCCGGAATCAGCGCGCCGTCCGGATTGTCGAATACGGCCCGCACGCGGATCGTGCCGGAGGCCGTGTCGAGATGGTTGTCGATCGATTGCACCTCGCCCTTGCGCGGATAGCCGTGCTCATCGGCCAGGCCCAGGTAGACCGGGACATCGCGGCCGTGGTCGACGCCGGCATGGGCGATGAACTTGAGATAGCTTTGCTCGTCGACGTCGAAGCTTGCATAGATCGGCGAGACCGAGACCAGTGTGGTGAGCGGCGCGGACGCGGCACCGGCGGCCACCACGTTGCCTGCGGTGATGGCCGCGCGCGAGACGCGCCCGGCAAACGGGGCGACGATGCGCGTATAGCCCAGATTCAGGCGCGCCACCGCGAGCGCGGCCTGTGCCGCCTGCAGGTTGGCGGCGGCTTCGCGCGCGGCGTTCTGCTTTTCATCGAAGTCGCGCCTGGCGATCGCATTATCGGCCAGCAGCCGCTGCGCGCGGGCCAGATCCGAGGCGGTGTAGGCCGCCCGTGCCCGCGCCGCGCTCAATTGCGCCTCGGCCTGATCGACGCGGGCCTGATAGGGCCGCGGGTCGATCGTGAACAGCAACTGGCCTTTCTTGACCAGACTGCCGTCCTTGAAGTGCACGGCCATCAGCGTCCCGGACACCTGGGGGCGTATCTCGACGCGATCGACCGCCTGCAGCCGGCCCGAGTAATCCTGCCAGTCGGTGATGGTGCGGCTGACCACGGCGGCGACGTCGACCTGAGCGGGCGCCGGCGCGCTCGACAGGGTGCGCGGCACGTTGGCATTGACACGGATGGCGGCCAGGCCGCCGGCGAGCGCCACCACCAGCGTGGCGGCGACGAACAGAACAAGACGTTTGCGAGACAGTGACATGTGGGATCCCCTGGATGGTTAACCGAGATTTGGCGTGCGCAAGGCGCGCGGGCGGCGAGTGCGTGGCGCCAGCCGGCGGCCGAGGAATTCGGCCGCTTCGGCCAGCGCCGGCGTGTGGGTGGGCAACTGCGCGTGGGTCAGATCGGCGTGACGGGTGACCTGGGTCGGCACGCCTGCGGCGATCAGCGCGGCCGCGTATTTTTCGGCCTCGACGTGCAGCACATCGCATTGCGCCGTGGCGATCAGGGCCGGCGGCAGGCCATGCAGGCGCAGCGATTCGAGCGGTGCGGCGTATGGATGCACGCGCTGGTCGGCGCGGGGCAGATACTGCCGATAGCACAGCGCGCACGCCTGCGCGGTGATGTCCGAGTGCAACCGGGCGGCGTCGCCCAGGCGGGTCATGCTCGGGTCGAGCATCGGGCCGAGCAATACCTGCGCGGCGAATTCGACGCTGTGGCGGTCGCGTGCAATCAGCGTCAGGCAGGTCGCCAGGTTGCCGCCGGCGTCGTCCCCGGCGACGGCCAGGCGTGTGGGATCGCCGCCGAAATCGTGCGCATGCGCGGCAATCCATACGGCGGCGGCATGGCTGTCTTCCGGCGCCGCGGGAAAGGGGGCGGCCGGGGCCAGAGAATAGCCGGCCGATACCACCAGCGCGGGACAGTGCGCGGCAATGAAGCGGGCCGGCGTGTCGGCGTCGTCGAGCGAGCCCGAAGTGAAGCCGCCGCCATGGAAATACAGCACCACCGGAAGCGCCGCGACGTCATCCGGCCGATACAGCCGTACCGGGATCGCGCCGGCATAGCCGTCGATCGTGCGTTCTTCGATGTGCAGCGCGGCAAGCCGGGATACCGCTGCGAGGGGGGGACGATGCGTTTTCATGAAGCCGCTCGGGGTTGCCCGATGTCGAGTTCGAGTGAAACGGATTTTGATCGTTACGCGCTGCCGGATAAACGCCTATAATCCGGCAACAATAGTCGGCAGAAACGAACAATCTCGCGCCGTCGTTTCCTTGGGAGAGAGTCATGGACCGCTTTCAGGCGATGCAAGTATTTACCCGCGTGGTGGACGCCAACAGTTTTACCAAGGCGGCCGACACGCTCGAGCTGCCGCGCACCACGGTGACCACGATCGTCCAGAATCTGGAGAAAATGCTCGGCGTGCGGCTGCTCAATCGCACCACCCGGCGCTTGAGCCTGACGCCGGACGGCGCGGCCTACTACGAGCGCTGCCTGCGCATCCTGGCCGACATCGAGGAAGCCGAGGCAGCGTTTCTCGATACCGCGCGGCGCCCGCGCGGCCGGTTGCGCATCGACGTGCCGGGTTCGATCGGGCGGCTGATCCTGATTCCGACGCTATGCGAGTTTCACCTGCGCTACCCCGAGATCGAGCTGGCGATCGGGCTGGGCGACAAGCCGGTCGACCTGGTGCAGGAAGCGGTCGATTGCGTGATCCGGGTCGGCGAATTGCGCGACTCGACGCTGGTGGCGCGCCGCATCGGTACGTTCGAGGGAGTGACTTGCGCGGCGCCCGGCTATCTGGAACGTCACGGCGAGCCGCACAGCCTGGAGGATCTCGACCAGCACGTCGCGGTGCAGTATTTCTCCAGCCGCACCGGGCGCATCATCGATTGGGATTTCATCGTCGACGGCAAGCCGCTGGCGGTGAAGATGAACGGCACGGTATCGGTCAACGACGCCGACGCCTATGTCGCTTGCGGCCTGCAGGGGTTCGGGCTGATTCAGCCGGCGCGCTATATGGTGCGCAATTATCTGGAGTCCGGCGAATTGCGCGAGGTGCTGCCCGATTGCCGTCCGGCGCCGATGCCGATTTCGATCGTGTATCCGCACAACCGCCATCTGTCGCCCAAGGTGCGGGCGTTCGTGGACTGGGTGGCCGAGCTGTTCGAGCGCTGTCCGCTGCTCAGCGGCCGACAGGGCGAGCACGCCGGCGTCTGCGAATTTGCCGGGGCCGAGCCGCGCCCCACGCCGGCCGGGCTGGCGCCGGAACGTGCCGCCGAGTGCGAGTGCGTTTTGTGAGGCGAGCCCCCGCGACGGCGGGGGCATGGCGTCGCTGGCCTTTTACCAGCTGGTTTCGCGTTCCGGCGTCGCCGTGATGTTGTGGATCGAGATGTCGGCGCCGTTGAATTCCTGCTCCTCGCTCAGGCGCAGGCCCATCGTGGCCTTGAGCACGCCATAGACCACCAGGCCGCCGGCAAACGCGATTGCCACGCCCAGCGCGGTGCCGAGCAACTGAGACATCAGACTGACCCCGCCGATGCCGCCCAGCCAGGTTTGGCCGAACAGGCCGGCGGCAATACCGCCCCACACGCCGCACAGGCCATGCAGGGGCCACACGCCGAGCACGTCGTCGATCTTCCAGCGGTTTTGGGTCAGGGTGAACAGCCACAGGAACAGCGCGCCGGCGATCGCGCCGACGATCAGCGCACCAAATGGGTGCATCAAGTCGGAGCCGGCGCACACCGCGACCAGGCCGGCCAGCGGCCCGTTGTGAATGAAGCCCGGGTCGTCCTTGCCGAGCAGCATGGCGGCGAGCGTGCCGCCGACCATCGCCATCAACGAATTGACGGCCACCAGGCCCGAGATACCGCCGACCCGCTGCGCGCTCATCACGTTGAAGCCGAACCAGCCGACGATCAGAATCCACGCGCCCAGCGCCAGGAACGGAATCGACGACGGCGGATGCGCGGCCACGTGGCCGTCGCGGTGATACCGGCCGCGCCGCGCGCCGAGCATCAGCACGGCCGCCAGACCGATCCAGCCGCCCACGGCATGGACCACGACCGAGCCGGCGAAGTCATGGAACGGCGCGCCGAACATCTTCGTGAACCAGGCCTGCACGCCAAAATGGCCGTTCCAGGCAATACCCTCGAAAAACGGATAGACGATGCCGACCAGGAAGAAGGTCGCGACCGACTGCGGGTGAAATTTGGCGCGCTCGGCGATGCCGCCCGACACGATGGCGGGGATCGCCGCGGCGAAGGTCAGCAGGAAAAAGAAGCGCACCAGTTCATAGCCGTGATGCGCCGAGAGTGCGCCGGCGCCGGCCCAGAAGTCCACGCCGTAAGCCAACGGGTAGCCGATGAACGCATAGGCTACGGTTGACACGGCAAAGTCGGTGAGGATCTTGACCAGCGCGTTGACCTGGTTTTTCTTGCGGACCGTGCCGAGCTCCAGAAAGGCAAAGCCGGCGTGCATGGCGAGCACCATGGTGGCGCCCAGTAAAAGGAAAAGAACGTCGTATGCGGGGCTGTAAGAGGGCATGAATGCTCGCTTTTGGTGCAAATTGAAGTGAATTAAATTGTAAGCAAAAAGAATGCCTGCATTTTTATGTAATTGATTTTATTGAATTTGCTTTTTTTCGCATTGTCGATGCGCTGCTATTTGGTGAATCCGGCGCG
>JAGXBI010000153.1 GCA_018971155.1 Burkholderiales bacterium | reverse complement strand
GCTCGCCATCTGGTCGTCACCCAGCAAAGCGGTCATACGCTGGGGTACGTGGCGCGGCGCGATGCGCGCGGCACGCAAGGGACCTGTGCCGAGCGGGTGCGTCCGTTCAAGGCCGTTGCCGCGCCTGACGACAATTTGCGCATTCTGCTCTCACGTATGTACGAGCACAATTTGGCGTGGTTGCCGGTGCTCGACGTGGCGGGCGCATATCTTGGCGAGGTCACACAGGACTCAATCGCCGATTATTTGAGCTCCGGCCGCTCCCGCGGCGAGGTGTCGAGTGTTTTGACACCGCAGGCAGTGCCGGTCCGCGCAGTCCCTGCGTGAGATTCGTCGCCACTCATCCCCCCGAGCTTAAAACCAACGTTCATCGGAGTTGCCTGGATGTGGTTGAATGCCATTGAGCATTTTTGGGCCGACCCGCTGGCCCGTGTGGGCTCCAGTCTGACGTTACTCGTTCTGGTGGCGTATTTCCTTTACTGGATTTCGCATCGGTTGTTGCTCCGCGCGATGCGGGTGGTCGTACTGCGCACCTCCTGGCGATGGGACGACACCATGCTCGACGCCGGCGTGTTCCAGCGCCTGGCGCAGATGGTGCCGTTTCTCGTTATCCAGGGCGGCATCGATCTCGTGCCTGATGTTCCGGCCCGCGTCGACCAGATCATTCGCAACGTTGCGCTCTCCGGTGCCGTGCTGTTCGGCATGCTCGCGCTCAGTGCTGCGCTGAGCGCCCTGCAAGTTGCCTACGCGGCAACGCCTCACGCCCGCACGCGCTCGATCAAGGGCTACGTGCAACTCGGCAAAATCGCCGTCTTCGTGTTCGGCGGCGTCGCGATTATCGCGACGCTGGTCGATCGCTCGCCGTGGCTATTGCTGTCCGGGCTGGGCGCGATGTCGGCGGTGCTGCTGCTGGTGTTCAAGGACACACTGCTGTCGCTGGTCGCGAGCGTGCTGCTGACCTCCAACGATATGCTGCGCGTGGGGGACTGGATAGAAATGCCTCAGGTCGGCGCCGACGGCGATGTCATCGATATTGCGCTGCATACCGTCAAAGTGCAGAACTGGGACAAGACCATCACGACGATTCCCACCTGGCGCCTGATTTCCGAAAGCTTCCGCAATTGGCGCGGCATGCAGCTGGCCGGTGGGCGCCGCATCAAGCGAACCTTGCGAATCGATACGGCCAGCGTCCATTTTCTTGACGAGGCCGCCGTCGCGCGGCTGGCGGCGCTGCGTTTGCTCACGCCTTATCTCGAGAAAAAGCGCGAAGAGCTCGAGGCCGCCAATCGCAGCCTGGGCGATAGCGCGCAATTCGCCGCGAACCGTCGACGTCTGACCAACATCGGGACATTCAGGGCTTACATGAGCGCCTACCTGCAGGCCCACCCGGACGTGCACCAGGAGATGACCTGCATGGTGCGATCCCTCGAGCCCGACGCCAACGGCATCCCGATCGAAATTTATTGTTTCACGCGCACCATCATCTGGGGCGACTACGAGCGTATTCAGGGCGACATCTTCGATCACCTCCTGGCGATCCTGCCCGAATTCGGCTTGCGCCTGTATCAGAATCTGGGGGGCGCCGACATGCGCCTGACCTGGATGCAAGGCGAGGCGAATTCGTCGGTGTCGGCGCGGGCTGCCTGAGCGGGCCGGCCAAGGTCGGGCGCGCAAAAAAACAGGGCTTTCGCACACCACGTGCGAAAGCCCTTTTCACTGGCCAAAGATGCGGATTGCCGTGCTATCAGGCCGCTTCGGCGAGCGATGGATAGTCGATGTAGCCGCGCGCGTCGCCGCCGTAGAGCGTGCTTTTATCGAGCGGGTTGAGCGGGCCGCCGGTTTTCAGGCGTTCGACAAGATCCGGATTCGAAATGAACGGCCGACCGAAAGCGATCAGATCCGCCGCGTTGGTGGTACGCGCCTGCACGGCCAGCGGCAGGTCGTAGCCGTTGTTGGCCATGTAAATGCCGTTGAAAATGCGACGCAGCTTTTGCAAGTCGAAGCCGCCTTCGACCGTGCGGGGACCGCCGGTAGCTCCTTCGACGACGTGCAGATAAACCAGGTTGAAGCGATTCAGTTGTTCTACCAAATAGGTGAACAGCGGCTCGGGATTGCTATCGGCGATATCGTTGGCCGGGCTGACCGGCGAAATGCGAATGCCCACGCGCTCGGCGCCCCATACATCGACGACCGCTTGCGTGACCTCCAACACCAGGCGGGCACGGTTCTCGATGCTGCCGCCGTAGGCGTCGGTGCGCAGATTGGTTTTGTCGCGCAGGAATTGATCGAGCAAATAGCCATTGGCCGCGCGGATTTCCACACCGTCGAAGCCGGCGCGCTTGGCGCACTCTGCCGCATGGCGATATTGCGCGACGATGCCCGGAATCTCCGCTGTCTCGAGCGCGCGAGGTGTCACGTGCGGCTGGAACCCGGTCTCGGTGAAAGCCTTGCCATTCGGCGTCACGGCCGACGGGGCCACCGGCAGCGCGTTGTCCGCCTGCAGCGACGGATGCGAAATGCGCCCGACGTGCCACAACTGGCAGAAAATGCGACCGCCCTTGGCGTGTATGGCGTCGGTCACCAGACGCCAGCCGGCGACTTGCGCCTCGGTGTAGATCCCAGGGGTAAATGCGTAGCCCTTGCCCTGCTGAGAGATATTGGTGGCTTCGCTCACGATCAACCCGGCGGAGGCGCGCTGCGCATAATACTGGGCGTTCATGGGGCCGGGCGCGTCGCCCTGTCCGACGCGGCTGCGGGTGAGCGGCGCCATGACGATGCGATTGCGCAAGGTGATCGGGCCGAGTTGCACCGGATCGAAAAGATCGGTCTCGGGATTTTGCGGATTGGCTTGGTTCATTGCAATAGTTCCTCTTGGATGGGATCGCCTTGCATATCAGGCGAGCGAAGTTGAATTCGTTTGCGGTTGGCCCCGGTTGATGCGCAACACCAACAGCGCGCCCACCAGGCAGACGCCGCCGGCGAGCATCGAGGCAAGCGTGTAGGTGCCCAGGCTCGCCCGTAAAATGCCGGCCACAAGCGCGGCAGTCGCCGCGCCCAGCTGGTGGCCAGCGACAATCCAGCCGAAAACTACCGGTGCCGCCGCTTTGCCGAACACGTCGGTCGTCAGCCGCACCGTCGGCGGCACCGTGGCGATCCAGTCAAGCCCATAGAAGAGGGCAAACACCGGCAGGCCGAAAAAATCGAGGCCGAAAGCATACGGCAGGTAAATCAGCGACAAGCCGCGCAAGCCGTAATACCAAAACAGCAGGACGCGGCTGTTGAAACGGTCCGAGAGCCAGCCCGACATCGTCGTGCCGAACAGGTCCAGTATGCCCATGGTGGCGAGAATGCTGGCTCCGCGCACTTCCGACAGGCCGTGGTCGCCGCACATGGCGATGAAATGCGTGCCGATGTAACCATTGGTGCTGGCGCCGCAAATGAAAAAACTGAAGAAGAGTAGCCAGAAATCGCGCTTGCGAGCGGCATGAAAGAGCGTGCGAAAGGCGTTCGTCAGCGGATTGCCAGGGCTTGCCGCAGCGGTGTCGTCGTGCGTGGCGCCATAGGGGCGCTGTGCCACCGCAGCCGGCCGCTCCGGCAGGAAAATGGCAACCAGCGGCAGTACCGCCGCGCATATGGCGGCTACCATCAGGACCACGGGTCGCCAGCCGTGATGCTCGATGATTGCTGCCATCATCGGCAGGAATACCAATTGACCGGTGGCCGAGCTGGCGGTGAGCAAACCCATGGCGAGCCCGCGATGGGTGCTGAACCAGCGGTTGACGATCGTCGCGGAGAGCGTGAGCGCGGCGACGCCGGTGCCGCCGCCGACCAGCACACCCCACAGCAGCACCATTTGCCAGGGTGCGCTCATGCGCGCGCTCAGAGCGGTCCCGAATGCCAGCACGGCGAGTGCGCCGACGATCGTCGGACGCACGCCGAAGCGCTGCATCGCGGCGGCCGCGAAAGGACCGGTCAGGCCGTACAGCGCCAGGTTCACCGAGATGGCGAGCGAAATCGTCGCGCGGCTCCAGCCGAATTCGTGCTCGAGCGGCACCATCATGACGCTGGGCGTCGCACGAATGCCGGCGGTTGACAGCAACACCAGAAACACGATGGCCACGACAATCCACGCGTAGTGGATGCGCCCGGCACTCCAGTTGGCCAACGCTTTCATGATGGATTCCTTGGACTCGATGAATTGCAATACGCGACACAGCGACGGTGTTACTGATCGGTCACATTGAGCTTGCAATCATATGAACCGATCGGTAACATGTCAAGCGAAAGCAGGAGATGCATACCGATGCCAGCCAAGCCGGCCACCCCGAAGAAAGAATCCAGACCCGCTCGCACCAAGGCGGCCAGGACGGTCGTGCCCGGCGATCAGGCGCAAGCGCATCTGCTCGAGGCGGCGATGGAGCTGTTTCAGCGCGAAGGAATTCATGCGGTGGGGGTCGACGCGGTGGTCAAGCGAGCCGGCGTCAACAAGATGTGCCTTTATCGACAATTCGCCTCGAAAGACGAACTGATCTTGGCTTACCTCAAGCGCCAGGACGAGGCCTGCCTGGCGCGCCTGGACCAGAGCATCGCATGCCGTCCGGGCGAGCCGCGGCGGCAACTCGAGCAGATTTTCATCGACTTGGCGCAACGCGCCAGTTCCCCCGATTATCGCGGCTGCCCGTTCATCAACGTGGCGGCTGAGTTTCCGGAACGCGATCATCCGGCGCGAAAACTGGTGGCGGCCAACAAGGCCGCGCTCGTCTCAAGGCTCACCGCGCTGGTCGAGGCCCTGCCGGTGTCTGATCCGACCTCGCTGGTCAACACGCTCGCGCTGCTGCTCGAGGGCGCTTATGCGGCGAGTCAGACCTTCGGCGCCGGCAACAGCCCGCTTGCGATTCTGCCGACCGTGGCGGCCCAGTTGATCGACGCGGCGATCGCGTCCAGCGCGCCAGCCGTCGCCGGCTGAGATTTCCAGCCAGGGCTCTGGCCGCGGGGTTATCCGTGAATCACAACGAGGATGCCGCGCGCCGCGCCTTTTCCGGCATTGCGGATCGCGTGAGCGTGATCCGCCGGATAGCGTGCCGTCTCGCCGGCCTTCATTTTTTGCGCAGCCTGGTCGACCTCGATGTCGACCGCTCCCTCCAGCACCGTGAAGTGCTCGCGCGTGCCCGGATCGTGCGGGTCCGACACCAGCGCCCCGCCGGGCTGCAGCAGCAGTTCATACCATTCGAATTTCCCGGCCAGGTCCATCGGCCCGAGAATCTTCAGCGTGTAGCCATGATCGGGACCCGCCAGCGTCGGCGTCTCATGCTTGCCGATCGTCTTGATCAGCGCCGGCTCATTTTGCGGCGCGCCGCCCAGCAACTGATCGAGCCGTAACCCAAGCGCATTGGCCAGGCGCCAGGCCACCGCGATAGTGGGGTTGGCCATGTCGCGCTCGATTTGCGAGAGCATCGATTTGGATACCCCCGACGCGCGCGACAGCGTCTCCAGCGTCATCCCGCGCTCCTTGCGCAGTTGCTGGATGATCTCCCCCAGACAGGGCGGCGTTGCATGGGACGAAGTGATTTCGCTTGCCATCGAATTTCCTGAATACTAGAATATTTCAATATATTGGAAATTATTCAATATAAAGAATTTATTCATTAAGATGAATGCCTGCATGGTAGCAGAGCCGCCGCGCGGAAGCGCGGTTGCCGGCGCCGGGCCGGCGGCACAATCAAGCGAGCCAGATCCATGAGCAAAAACGATCCACAGCATTTCTATCGCCATCTGGACGAGCGGCTGGACGAAGCGCGCGCGCAGGGGCTGTTCAAGCAGGAGCGCGTGCTGATGTCACGCCAGGGACCCCGGGTTCTGTGCGATGACGGCGTCACGCGCATCAATCTGTGCGCCAATAACTATCTGGGCTTGTCGGGCAGCGAGACGCTGGTGCAGGCGGGCATTCAAGCCCTGAAGGATTACGGCTTCGGTTTGTCGTCGGTGCGTTTCATCTGCGGCACGCAGGGGCCGCACAAGGCGCTCGAGAAGCGGCTGGCCGAGTTTCTCGGCACCGAGGATGCGATTCTGTATGCCGCGGCATTCGACGCCAATGGCGGCGTGTTCGAACCGCTGTTCGACGCCGACGATGCAATTATCTCGGACGAGCTCAATCACGCGTCGATCATCGACGGCATTCGTTTGTGCAAGGCCAATCGCTATCGCTACAAGCACAACGACATGGACGATCTGGCGCGGCAACTCGCGGCGGCGGATTCGCACCGTTTCAAGCTGATTGTCACCGATGGCGTGTTCTCGATGGACGGCACGGTGGCGCAGCTCGACAAAATTTGCGCCCTGGCCGAGCAGCATGGCGCGTTGGTGATGATCGACGAGTGTCATGCCACCGGATTCATGGGCGATACGGGCCGAGGCACCCACGAGCACCATCATGTGATGGGGCGCGTCGATATTATTACCGGCACGCTCGGCAAGGCGCTGGGCGGCGCTATGGGCGGTTTCACGGCGGGGCGCAGGGAGCTGATCGAAACGCTGCGTCAGCGCTCCCGCCCGTATCTCTTTTCCAATAGCCTGGCGCCGGCCATCGTCGGCACTTCGCTGGCCGTGCTCGATCAATTGACGCAATCATCGGAGCTGCGCGATCGCCTGCACGCCAACACGGCGTTCTTTCGCGATGCGATTCAAAAACTCGGCTTCACCATCAAGCCGGGCATGCATCCGATCGTGCCGGTCATGCTGTTCGAAGCGCCGCTGGCACAGCGGTTTGCGCAGCGGCTTTATGAACTCGGCGTGCTGGCCACGGGGTTTTTCTATCCCGTCGTGCCGCTGGGGCAGGCGCGCGTGCGCGTGCAAATGTCCGCCGCGCATAGCCGGGACGATCTGACACAGGCCTTGGCCGCGTTCGAGCAGGCGGGCAGCGAGCTGGGCATTCTCAAATAAAAGGGGCGACAGATGGAACGTATATTGGTGATCGGCGCCAATGGCCAGATCGGCAGCGAATTGGTCGCGGCATTGGCCGGCACGTTCGGCGCGGGCAATGTGATTGCCTCGGATATCGCCGCCCACGGGCCGCAACACCCCGTGTGTTACGAGCCGCTCGATGTGCTGGATCGGCAGCGCCTGGGCGCACTGGTCGAGCGCCACCACATCACGCAGGTCTATCACCTGGCGGCGCTGCTCTCGGCGACCGGCGAGGCTCGGCCGATCCAGGCCTGGACGCTCAATATGAACGGCCTGCTCAATGTGCTCGAGCTGGCGCGGGAGAGGCCGCGCCTGCGGGTGTTCTGGCCGTCGTCGATCGCGGCCTTCGGCCCGCACAGCCCGGCGCTCGAGACCCCTCAGTTGGCAGTGATGGACCCGACGACCATCTACGGCATCAGCAAGCAAGCAGGCGAGCGGCTATGCGAATACTACTTTCATAAGTTCGGCGTGGACGTGCGCAGCGTGCGCTACCCCGGCGTGATCAGCTACAAGACGCCGCCCGGCGGCGGCACCACCGATTACGCGATCGACATCTTTCAGGCGGCCAAGCGCGACGGCGCCTACACCTGTTTTCTCAAGCCTGACACCGTGCTGCCGATGATGTACATGCCCGACGCGGTGCGGGCCACGCTGGAACTGATGGCGACCGACGCGGCGGCGATCCGGGTGCGCTCGGCCTACAACGTCGCCGGCATGAGCTTCGACCCGGCGACACTGGCCGAGGCGATCGGCCGCCGCGTGCCGGGGTTTGCCATCACCTATGCGCCGGATTTTCGCCAGGCCATCGCCGACACATGGCCGCATACGCTGGACGATACCTACGCTCGCTACGACTGGGGCTGGCGGCCCGCCTTCGATCTCGAGGCGATGGTCGACGACATGCTGGCCAACGTGCCATTGACCTGGCGCGGCGAAGCGCTCGATCACGCGGCGTGACGCCGCTGCCGCCGCACGCATCAGGCCACGGTGGCCGGCATCGTATGTCCGAGTGCGGCGGCGATGACCATCACGCCGATCATCAGCCATGCCTCGATGCCCAGCAGCCGCCTGAATACCGTCAGCGCATCGGGGTCGCCGCGCCGCACGTGCTGCAGGTAGCGCAGCCTG
The DNA here is from genome assembly GCA_018971155.1 of Burkholderiales bacterium. Lineage (GTDB taxonomy): Bacteria > Pseudomonadota > Gammaproteobacteria > Burkholderiales > Burkholderiaceae > Pandoraea. Next base: position 80 of record JAGXBI010000153.1, on the reverse strand, counting down.
TTGAGTGCGGCGATCATCAGGATGCCAACTACCGCGATCACTTTGACGCATAACAGCCAACCCCATAACCCGCTGGTCAA
>JAGXBI010000152.1 GCA_018971155.1 Burkholderiales bacterium | reverse complement strand
GCCCGGCAGGCGGTAGTACATCGATTCCTGGTCGAGCCAGGTGGGCGCCGCCACCATGACTTTGATCGGCGCCAGGGTACGCCCGGAGCTCGCCGGCGATCCAGGCGCAGCCACCGGCGGCGGCCCGAGATCAAAGCGCTCGATATTCGCTGGCAATGGGCCGCTGGCGCATGCGGACAACAGAAGCGCAGCGGCACACGCGAAGAGAAGGCACAGTCGTTTCATGGATCGACTCTCAATTTTGCGGAACGGTTGACGGCCACGCAAAGCCGCTCTCGCCCGGGCCAGGGGTCGGCGGTGTGACGCCGAACAGCAGGCTGCGGGGATTGCGGCTGACGGTGTCGGCGGCAGCGCCCAATGACTGCATGGTCGTGCGGGCCTGATCGCTCAGCACGTTAAAACGCGGCAGCGACTCTTGCTCCAGCGTGCCGCTCAGCTCGATGGTGGTCTGCTGCAGCGCCGACAGACTCGCCGTCGCCTGGCTGGCGGCCTGGCCAATGCTGTTCAAATTGCGCGTGAGCGGCCCGTGCGGATCCGATAGTTCGGTCGCCAGCCGGTTGGTCGAAGCCAGCGTGCGGTCGAGTGTGTCGAGCGTCTGCGGCAATTGCTGCGCCGCCGGCGCCAGCTTGCCGGTCAGGTCACTGAGATTGTCCGCCGCCGATTTGATGCCGGCGACCATGCTCATCATCTCGTCGCGATTGGCCCGGCTGAAAAGTCGATTGAGCGACGTGCTCAGCTGTTGCACCTGGTTCAGCAAGGTCGTGCCGCGCTGCTGCAATTCATCGAGAAAACTCGGCCGCATGTAGAGGCGCGCCACGTGTGCCGGCGTCGAGACCAGCGGCGTCTTGTCGCGGCCGGTATCGTCCAGTTGCACGTAAGCAATGCCGGTCACGCCCTGGAACCCGAGATTGGCAAATGTCGAATGCGTCATCGGCGCGTCCTTGTTGACCAGGATGCGGATCACGATCTGCCCCGGATTGGCGGGATCGAAGTGAATGCTCTGGACCTTGCCCACGTCCAGGCCACGGTAGCGCACCGCCGCTTCGGGATTGAGTCCGTTGACGTTGCTGCGGGAGATCAAATCGTAGGGCACGCGCTCGGTATTGTCGCGATTGAACCACAGCAGCGTCAGGATCACTGCGGCCACCAGGCCGATGGTGAACAGGCCCGCCAGGAAGGCATGGGATTTATTTTCCATCTTGCAATATCTCCGAGAGCGCGGCACGACGCTGGGGCGGTAATGCTCCGAGCGCCCGGCGGCCCCGCGCGCCGAGGAAGTAGTCGTGAATGAAAGGATGATCGACCCGCACCACATCTTCGACCGGTGCATTGACCAGTACCCGGCGCTCGGCCAGTACCGCCACGCGGGTCGATAGCAGCACCATGGTATCGAGATCGTGCGTCACCATCACCACGGTCAGGCCCAGTTCACGATGCAGATCGCCGATCAACGAAACGAACTCGTCGGAGGCCTGCGGATCGAGCCCGGCGGTCGGCTCGTCCAGAAACAGCAATTCGGGCTCCATCGACAATGCACGGGCAATGCCGACGCGCTTGATCATGCCCCCCGAGAGTTCGGAGGGCATCAGCGTGGCCGCCCTGCACGGCAGCCCCACCATATCGAGCTTGAGCATCACCACGTCGTTGATCAAATCTTCGGGCACTGTATGCAGCTCGCGCAACGGCTGTGCGATATTGTCGAACACGTTCAACGCGGAAAACAGGGCGCCATGCTGGAACAGCATGCCGGTGCGGCGCCGCAGCAGGTGCACCGTCATCTCGTCGGCATTGGTGATATCGTGTCCAAGCACCGTGACGTGACCGCTGCTCGGCGCCTCCAGTCCGATGATCTGGCGCACCAGCGTGGTCTTGCCCGAACCGGATCCCCCTACCAGCGCAATCACTTCACCGCGGTAGACCGTCAGATCGAGATGATCGTGAATGACCGTGCTGCCGTAGCGCTTGCACAGCTCACGCACCTCGATGACGGTCTCGGCGGGCTGGTCGGCGGATGGGCGAAGCGAACTCATCGGACACCCACGCCGGAGAATACGATGGCAAAAATAGCGTCAGCCAGGATCACCACTGTAATGGAGGTGACCACCGAGGTCGTGGTGCCCTCGCCCAGGCTGCGGGTATTCGGCTTGATGCGCAAGCCGAAATGGCAGGCGACGAACGCGATCAGCATGCCGAACACCACCCCTTTGCCCAGACCAATCCAGAGATTGGCCAGCGGAACCGCGCCCGGCAAAGCGAAAATGAAGTAATGGTAGCCAATGCCGAGCGCGGCGTTCGCGGCCACCATGCCGCCGATCAGCGCAATGATGTTGGTCCACATCACCAGCAGCGGCATCGAAATGCCAAGCGCGATCACCTTCGGCAGAATCAGTCGGAGTCCGTGAGGAATATCCATCACCCGCATCGCATCGAGCTCCTCGGTCACGCGCATGACGCCGAGTTGCGCGGTGATCGCCGAGCCCGAGCGCCCCGCGACCAGAATCGCCGAGAGCACCGGCCCGAGCTCGCGAATCACGGACAGGCCGAGGATATTGACAATGAAGGTGCTGGCGCCGAACACCTTCAATTGCTGGGCGGACAGATACGACAGCACAATGCCGATCAGAAATGCCACCAGCGCTGTAATGCCCAGCGCCTGGGTCCCCGTGCTGTAAATATTGGCGGAAATTTCCCGCCACGGTCCACGCAACGGATGCCGCGCTACGCGCATCAAATCAAGCACGAACTGGCCCAGCATCGTGACGCCGCCGCGCAGGTGATCGACGAGCGAGAACAAGGCCAGCCCGAGCCGGCTGACGATGTCGATATGCGGCGGCGGCTTGGGCGTTTCGCGACGCTGGTCGAACGCCGCCAGACGCTCGAACATGGTTTGCTGGTTTTCGCTCAGGACGATGCGCGCGGGCAGGCGCCGTTGCCAGTAGCGCCACAGTGCCTGGGCGCCGACATGATCGAGCCGCTCCACGGCACTGAGATCCCAGCCGAGCTCGCCCGATGGCAAGGCTCGCACCAGGCGCACCACGGTTTTCTTGCGGCGCGCCAGCGCGAAAGCGGTCCACAGGCCTTGCAACACCACGACGTGGCCTTGCGCATCTTGCTTGAGTTCCAGGCTCGGCGGAATGTCACGCTCCAATGCTGGTTTCTCCCGACACGAAATTGAGCTTCGCCATTGTATGCCAGAAGCCGAAGCCTCCCCCGCCGGGCGCCGGCGCGCCGTTACAATACCGTCCTATGACAACCCCATTTTCCGATTCTTCTTCGAGCAGGGACGCCCAGGCACCGACGCGGCAAATCGATCGCGCCCGCCTGGCGGCCTTGACGAGCCGCGCGGTCAACGCCTGGGATATCGAGCTGGTCGAGGCGACCGGGTCGACCAATACCGATTTGCTCACCCGCTGGCGCAACGCTCCGCCAGTTTCACCCACCGTGCGGCTGGCGTACCGGCAAGAGGCCGGGCGCGGCCAGCGAGGTCGGGTCTGGCGCGGGGCGCCCGGCGACAGCCTGATGTTCTCGATAGCCTGCGGCCTGCCCCTCGCGCTGCCGCAATTGGCTGGCCTGAGCCTGGCCACCGGCGTCGCCGTGATCGAAGGCCTGCAGCGCCTGCCGCTAACCGCTCCGCAGGCGTTGACGCTGAAATGGCCCAACGACGTCTTGCTGGCCGGCCGCAAACTGGCCGGCATTCTGATCGAAGCGACAGGGGCGGAGCCGGCGCGCAGCACGGTCGTCATCGGCATCGGACTGAACCTGCGAAATGCCCTGGCGCTCGATGCGCAACTGGCCGCCGACCAGGCGGCCGATCACCCTCGGGAGCCGACCGCGACGCGGCCCGCCGCGCTGGAGGAAATTCTGTCGCAAGTCGACATGACCCACACGCTGGCGGTTCTGCTCGACCAGTTGGAGCAGATGTTGACGCGCTTTGCCGTCAACGGCTTCGCGGCATTCCGGCCTGCCTGGGAAGCCCTGCACGGCTTCGCGGGCCAGCCCGTGCGACTGGTGCAGCCCGGCATGGGCGACACCGAAGGCATTGCGCTGGGTGTCGACGACAGCGGCTGCCTGCGGCTGGGCACCGCCGAGGGCGTGCAGCTCATCACCAGCGGACAGGTTTCGCTGCGGCCCCGGGAGCGCTCGTGAACCACGCGCTCCTGATCGACGCCGGCAATACCCGTCTCAAGTGGGCGCTGGCGCCCATGCCGGCGCCGCAAAACCGGCAACCTGGCCGGCCGGCCTATTTGGCCAGCGGCGCGGTTGCCCAGCATGACTGGCCGGCGCTCACCGAGCAACTGACGGCAGCGACGGCCATGGCGCCGCAACACATCTGGCTATCCAACGTCGCCGGCGCTGCGGCCGAACAGGCATTGCGCGGCGCCTTGCGACAACTCTGGGGGCACGCGGCGCCCGCACCCCGCCTGCACAGCATCCGGGCCCAGGCTGCGCAGTGCGGCATCGTCAACCATTACACCGACCCCGCCCAGTTGGGCTGCGATCGCTGGGCGACGCTGATCGGCGCGCGCGCAGCATTCCCCGGTGAGCATTTGCTGGTGGCCACGCTGGGCACGGCCGCGACGCTGGAGAGTCTGAGCGCCACTGGTGACTTTCTTGGGGGATTGATCGCCCCCGGACCGGCCTTGATGTTGACGTCGCTGGCCAAAGGCACCGCGCAACTGCCCACCGTGCTGCCCGCGCAGCTGGCCGACGCGCCGTTCGCGACCGACACGCGAGCGGCCATGCTCGCCGGCTGCCTGGCGGCCCAGGCGGGTCTGATCGAACGCAGTTACGCCGCGCTGCGCGCGCGCCTCGGTGAGGTGCGCTGCGTGTTGACAGGGGGCGCGGGGCAGTGGCTGTCGACCCATCTTTGCATACCTCACACCGAGCACGACAATCTGGTCCTGGCCGGTCTGTTCGAAATTGCCGCCTCGGAATCAAACGCGTCTTTGGAAAGCCATACACTATGATTCGCGCGTCATTGCTGGTCGGGCTGCTGCTCGTCAACGCGGGTTTGCTTGCAGCTCAATTGGGCTGGTTGCCGGTGGGCAATGGCGAACGCGACCCCGGGCGGCTGGCGCGGCAGATTCATCCGGAGAGACTGCGGGTTTTGCCACCCGGCGTGAGTGTGGCGCTCGCCACGCCAGCCATTGCCAGTGCCGTGCCGCTCCCGGCGCCGCCGGTGGCGACGCCGCTGGCGCCAACGCCGCCAACACCGGCCTCGCCGGCGCAAACCGCGTCGTCGGCCGGCGCTCCATCACAAGCGTCGGCGCCGGCGGCACCCGGCATATTGGCCGATTGCGTGGAAATCGGCCCGCTCAGCGCAGCCGAGGCAACCCAGGCCAAGGGGCTGATTCTGGCCACCATGCCAGCCGGGCAAGGCGACCTGCAAAGCGTGCCCAGCGTTGCGCGGTGGTGGATTCACCTGCCGGACGTCGGCAGCCACGCCGAGGCGGATCAATTGGCGGCCCGGCTGCGTCAAGCCGGAGTCACCGAGTACTACGTGCTCGGCAGCCAGGACAAGACGGGATTCGCGATATCGCTCGGCCTGTTCAATGAAAAAGCCCGAGCAGAACGATTGGCCGACGCGCTGAGAAAGAAGGGGTTCGCACCACTGGTCACCGCCAAGGCCGCGAACGGCAGCCAGCTGTCCTACCGCGTGACCAATCTCAGCAAGACAACGGCTACCTCGCTCATCGCCATGGTGCACCAGCAATGGCCGGCAACGGCGGTGCAGCAGTGCGCGGCGCAGTAACGCGCCACGTCGCGCTCAGGTCACCCGACGCAATGCGAGCACGGGCCGGACTTCCCCGGTGCGCAGTCCGCGCGCGTTGGTGAGTTGGGGCCGCACCCAGGGGGCAAGCGGCGTTTGCATCGGGTCTTTCACCAAACCCAGTTGAACCAGCACCTCGACGGCCGCCGTATATAGCGCGCGCATATTGCCGTCGACCGTCTTGATGGCGATGCCCAGTCCGGCAGACCGGATCCCCAGTGCCTGAACTCCGTCGGCGCCGATTTTTGCGACCCAGTCGCCCGGCATCGTGCGCATGAACGCCAGATCGTTGCGATTGGTTCCCGAGACCAGCTCGGGATGGCTTGTCATGGCGGCGTAAAGCTCGGCCAGGCCGGCGCCATGGCTCGACTGCGGCTCTGCCTGCGCCAGACGCGCATAGGCGGTGGCCAAATGACTGAGCGGCAATGCGTAATTCGGCGCCGAGCACCCGTCGATACCCATGGGCAGCGCCTCGCTATCGACCACCGTCACATCGGCGACGGCGCGCCGGATCTCGCGTTGCAGCGGATGAGCCGGGTCGAGATAGGAATCGAGCGGCAAGCCGTGCTGCACGCAGTACGCCAGGAACCCGGCATGCTTGCCGGAGCAATTGTGATGCAACGGCGTCAGTCGCAAATCGGCCGGCACCGGCTCGCCGACACTCGCATAATAGGTCGGCACGTGACACCCGCATTGCAGGTGATGCTCGTCGCAACCGCTTTTGTCGAGCAGGCTTGCAACCGCGTGCACATGCATGGCCTCACCCGAATGGCTGGCGCACAACATCGCCAATTCGCTGGAGTCCAGCGAGAAATGCGCGGGTCCGCCGCCCGCCATAAAGGGCAACGCCTGAAACGGTTTGAGCGTGGAGCGCGTGAACGTCAGAAATTCGGGATCTCCGGCGGCGTATTGCAGGCGGCCGTGCGCATCGACCACCGCCACCGCGCCGTAATGGACGCATTCGACCGTGTCGCGCCCCTGCGCGCCACGCGTGATTTCAACCAGCGGCGCCAATGTCATGATTGCCTCACTTTGCGCAGCAGCGCCGTCGTGGAGCGGTCGTAATCGAACGGAATCGCCAGGGCCCGCCCGCCCCAGCCGCGCACCAGCGTGGTTTCGGCCAGCCGCTCCATATCGTAATCGCCGCCCTTGACGAGAATGTCCGGGTGCAGCGCCTCGATCAATTCGTAGGGCGTGCGCTCTTCGAACGGCACGACCCAATCGACGCTGGCCAGCGCGGCCAGCAGTGCCATGCGGTCGTCGAGCGAATTCACCGGGCGGTCATCCCCTTTGCCGAGAGTTCGTACCGACGCGTCGCTGTTGACCCCAACCACGAGACAGGCGCCCAGCGCCCGCGCCTGGGCCAAATAAGTCACATGCCCGCGATGCAGAATATCGAACACGCCATTGGTGAACACCAGCGGACCCGGCAATGCCGAGCGGCGCGCGCACAGCGCCTCGCGCGTGGTGATTTTGCTCTCGAAATCAGCGCTCATCGAAAATGTACGTGAAAGAAGAATCGGCGCTATTGTCCCATGCCCAACGCTCGAGCCGTCAATAAAAAAGGGGCCCGCAGGCCCCTTTGACAACCTCGCGCGTCGAGCCGCTCACGCCGAGTGCGCGGCGTTCTGGATCGCGTTGCCCAGACGGGTCGTGATTTCCTTGCGATAGCGGTTCAGATCCTGCGCCGTCGAGAAGCTGCGCTCGAACAGCAAAGACAGATTGTGCAGAATCCGGTCGACGACCTTTTTCTCCCAGCCGTCGTCGAATTTGATCTGCTCGTCGAGCCAATGCTCCAGCCATGTCGGGTCAGGCAGCTTCGACTGCACCGTGTCGTTCGGGAACATTTCTTTGTTGACGTGCAGGTTGGTCGGGTGCAGCGGTTTTTCCGTGCGCCGCGCCGAAGCCATCAGCACGCCGATCTTGGCGAACGCCGAGCGCGCCGTATCGCCAAAGCGCGTCATGGCTTTCTTCATGTAGCGCAGATAAGCGCCGCCGTGACGGGCTTCATCACGCGAAATGGTTTCATAGATGCATTTGATCACCGGTTCGGTGTGCCACTCGGCAGCGCGGCGATACCAATGATTCAAGCGGATTTCACCGCAGAAATGCAGCATCAGGGTTTCGAGCGGCGGCGCCGGGTCGAACGGGAAGCGCACCGCGTGCAGTTCCTCCTCGGTCGGCATCAGATCCGGCCGGAAGCGACGCAGATACTCCATCAGTACCAGCGAATGTTTCTGCTCCTCGAAGAACCAGATGCTCATGAACGCCGAGAAATCGCTGTCGTCGTGATTGTCCCGCAGAAACATCTCGGTGGCCGGCAGCGCCGCCCATTCCGTGATGGCGTTCATCTTGATCGTGCGAGCCTGCTCGTCGGACAGCAAGGATGCGTCGAACTGGCTCCATGGAAT
>JAGXBI010000470.1 GCA_018971155.1 Burkholderiales bacterium | reverse complement strand
AAAACCCCGCTGACGGTGCTCTCAGGGTTTCTCGAAACCATGAAAGAGCTTCCGCTGAACGAGGAAGAGAAGGAGCGCTACCTCGATATCATGCAGCGTCAGGCCGAGCGCATGAAGAACATCGTCGACGACCTTCTGACCTTGGCCAAGCTGGAGGGCAATACCCTGCCGCCGGTCGATCAGCGGCTCGACATGACACGCATTGTGAAGCAGTTGGGTATCGATGCGGCAGGGCTATCCAACCAGACCCACGATATATCGGTCGATTGCGAGAGCGGGCTGGCCGTGCTGGGGTCTGAGACCGAATTGCAAAGTGCTTTCAGCAACCTGGTTTCGAATGCAGTGCGCTACACGCCGGCCAAGGGACGAATCAAAATCGACTGGCGCGGCACGGAAGATGGCGGCGCGATCTTCAGCGTTACCGATTCCGGATTGGGGATTCCGGCGCAACATATTCCGCGTTTGACGGAACGGTTTTATCGCATCGACCGCAGCCGCTCGCGCGACACCGGCGGCACAGGCCTGGGTCTGGCCATCGTCAAGCATGTGCTGACCCGCCATCAGGCCCACCTCGAGATCAAGAGCAAGGAAGGGCGGGGCAGCACCTTCTCCATCCTTTTCCCGGCAAGCCGCATCGCGCGGGATCAGGTCCAGGACGACGCGGCTACCGCATCATCCGCCTCGCGCGACTGAACTGCGCGCGCCGAACTCATTGGGCGGCGTCTGCCGCCGCCCGGCAGGGCGTTCAGTCAGGCTTATTCGCCGCACAACTCCGCCAGCAACGCCTTTTGGCTGTTGTAGAGACGCTTGCCGTGGCGTCGCCGCTGATAGCGGCCGTCGCTTTGCATGATCCAGGACGACTGGTTATCGCGCAGGTGGACCATCAAACCTTCGCGAATCACGCGGGCCTTGAGCTTTTTATCGAGCACGGGGAACGCGACTTCGATGCGGCGAAAGAAGTTGCGATCCATCCAGTCCGCGCTCGATAAATATACCTGCTCCGTGCCGCCGGCGTGGAAATAATAGATTCGATGGTGTTCGAGAAAGCGGCCCACAATCGAGCGCACGCTGATATTTTCCGACAGGCCCGGCACCCCGGGTTGTAACGCGCACACACCGCGCACGATCAGATCGATCTTGACGCCGGCCTTGGACGCCTTGTACAACTCGGCAATCACGCTTGGCTCGAGCAGGGCATTCATTTTGGCAATAATGCGAGCCTTTTTTCCGGCCTCGGCCGCGCGCGCCTCGAAGCGAATCGCCTCGAGCAGGGCCATGTGAAGCGTGAACGGCGACTGCCACAAATGGCTCAGGGTAATTTGCCCGCCAATGCCGGTGAGTTGCTGGAACACCAGGTGAACGTCCCGGCACATCGCTTCATTGGCGGTCATCAAGCCGAAGTCGCTATAGAAGCGAGCCGTGCGCGGATGGTAGTTGCCGGTTCCCAGATGCACGTAGCGCTTGAGCCGCACCTGTTTGCCGGTTTGCGTGCGACGCACGATCAGCAGCATCTTGGCGTGGCATTTGTGGCCCACGACTCCATACACGACGTGCGCGCCGACCGCTTCGAGCTGTGCAGCCCAGT
>JAGXBI010000469.1 GCA_018971155.1 Burkholderiales bacterium | reverse complement strand
AGCCCGCACCACCGAAGCCGGCGCCGGTGGTCGCGCGCCAGCCCGGCGAGCGGCCGCTCGCCTCGCCGGCGGTGCGCAAGCGCGCCTGGGATCTGGGCATCGAACTACGCTTTGTGCACGGCACCGGCCCGGCCGGCCGGATCGGGCACGAAGATCTCGACGCCTATTTGCAGGGACGCGGTGGCACGCTCGGCGCGCGCGCCGGCCTGATCGAGCGCAACGACGAGCAAGCGGTGCCGGTCGTCGGCCTGCGGCGCAAGATCGCCCAGAAAATGCAGGAAGCCAAGCGGCGCATTCCGCATTTCAGCTACGTCGAGGAGATCGACGTGACCGAACTCGAGGAGTTGCGCGTCCAGTTGAACCGCAAATGGGGCGAGTCGCGCGGGCGGCTGACGGTGCTGCCGCTACTGGCACGGGCCATGGTGCTGGCGTTGCGGGACTTCCCGCAGATCAATGCGCGCTTTGACGACGAACTCGGCGTCGTCACACGCCATGGCGCGGTGCACCTGGGCATTGCCGCGCAAAGCCCGGCCGGCCTGATGGTGCCGGTGGTGCGCCATGCCGAGGCGCGCGATCCGTGGTCGATCGCCGCCGAGATCGCCCGGCTGGGCGAGGCCGTGCGTGGCGGCAAGGCCGAGCGCGACGAGCTGCTCGGCTCGACCATTACGATCAGCAGCCTGGGCCCGTTGGGCGGCATCGTCAGCACGCCGGTGATCAATCATCCGGAAGTGGCCATCGTCGGCGTCAATCGCATTGTCGAGCGGCCGATGATCCGGCACGGCGCGGTGGTGCCGCGCAAGTTGATGAATCTCTCGTCGTCGTTCGATCACCGCGTGGTCGACGGCATGGATGCGGCCGAGTTTATCCAGGCGGTGCGCGCCCTGCTCGAACAACCCGCCATGCTTTTCGTGGAGGCCCCATGAGCGAGATCCAGACGACGACGCTGCTGGTCATCGGCGGCGGCCCCGGCGGCTACGTCGCCGCAATTCGTGCCGGTCAACTGGGCGTGCCGACCGTGCTGGTCGAGCGCGAGCGTTTGGGAGGCACCTGCCTGAACATCGGCTGCATCCCATCCAAGGCGCTGATTCACGCGGCCGAGGAATTCGAGAAGGCAGTGCACTATGCGGCCGGGCCGGCCTCGCCGCTGGGCATTCGGGTGCAGGCCCCGCACATCGACATCGCGCAGACGGTAGCCTGGAAGGACGGCATCGTCGAGCGGCTGACCGGCGGGGTTGCCGGCCTGCTGAAAAAGCATGGCGTGACGGTCATCCACGGCCACGCGCGCGTGCTCGACGGCAAGACCGTCGAGGTCACGAGTGGCGATGCGCAGGACGGCCAGCCGCTGCGCATTCAGTGCGAACACCTGTTGCTGGCAGCCGGCTCCGAGCCGGTGCCGCTACCCTCGATGCCGTTCAGCGACAGGGTGATCACCTCCACCGAGGCGCTGTCGCCGCGCACGCTGCCGCGCCGCCTGGTGGTGGTGGGTGCCGGCTATATCGGGCTCGAATTGGGTACCGTGTACCGCAAGCTCGGCGTCGAGGTCACGGTGGTCGAGGCCAGGGCGCGCATCCTGCCGACCTATGATGCCG
>JAGXBI010000468.1 GCA_018971155.1 Burkholderiales bacterium | reverse complement strand
CGGCGTGCCGGGAATAGACCGCGAAGTTGACGCCGCGGCCATCCCAGCTGGCGCCCAGCGGGGCGCTCGTGCCGGCTTCAAGCGCGATCGCGGACATCGGCGGCGCTCACGCGGGCGGCGGCAGCAGGATCAACGCTGCCAGCGGCGGCAGCGTCAAGGCCAGCGAATGCGGCTGGTCATGCCAGGGCAGCGGCTCGCTGGGCACCGCGCCGGCAATGCCCAGGCCGCTGCCGCCATACGCCAGCGCATCGCCGTTGAACACTTCGCGATAGGTGCCGCCGACGGGCACGCCCACGCGGTACCCGTGGCGCGGCACCGGCGTGAAGTTGCAGGCGATCACCGCGAAGTCGTTCGGATCGTCGCCGTGGCGGCGCCAGGTCAGCACGCTTTGCTCGCTGTCGTTGCAATCGATCCAGCGAAAGCCGCGCTCGTCGCTGTCATGGCGATGCAGGCAGGCGAGTTCGCGGTAAAGCCGGTTCAGATCGCGCACCGCGTGCTGCACGCCGGCGTGGGCCGGATCGGCCAGCAGCGGCCAGGCCAGTTCCTGGTCGTGATTCCACTCGCCCGGCTGGGCGAACTCGCCGCCCATGAACAGCAGCTTCTTGCCCGGCTGTGTGGTTTGAAACGCCAGATACAGGCGCAGGTTGGCCAGCCGCTGCCACGCATCGCCGGGCATCTTGCCGAGCAGCGAGCCCTTGCCGTGCACGACCTCGTCGTGCGAGAGCGGCAGCACGAACTGCTCGCTGAACGCGTAGAGCAGGCCGAAGGTCAATTGGCCGTGATGGTAGCGGCGGTGCACCGGATCATGCCGCATATAGGCCAGCGTGTCGTTCATCCACCCCATGTTCCACTTGTAGTCGAACCCCAGGCCGCCGAGATAGGTCGGGCGCGTCACCATCGGCCACGCGGTGGATTCCTCGGCCAGGGTGATCGCCCCGGCAGGCGCCTGCTGGCTGTGAACCAATTCGTTGAAGCGTCGCAGGAAGGCCACCGCCTCGAGATTTTCGCGCCCGCCGAACGGGTTGGGCCGCCACTGGCCTTCGGCGCGGTTGTAATCGAGATACAGCATCGAGGCCACCGCGTCGACCCGCAAGCCGTCGATATGGAATTCGCGCAGCCAGTACAGCGCGTTGCCCAGCAGGAAATTCGCCACTTCGCGGCGGCCGAGGTTGTAGACCAGCGTGCCCCATTCGCGATGCTGGCCGACGCGCGGATCTTCGTGCTCGTACAGGCAGGTGCCGTCGAAGCGGGCCAGGCCATGCGCGTCCTGCGGAAAATGCGCCGGCACCCAGTCGAGCAGCACGCCGATGCCGGCGCGGTGGCAGCGGTCGATCAGCCGGCGCAGGCCGTCGGGCTCGCCCCAGCGCGCCGAGGGCGCGAACAGCGCGGTCGGCTGGTAGCCCCACGAGCCGGCGAACGGATGCTCGCTGACCGGCATCAGCTCCACATGCGTGAAGCCCATCTCCAGCACATAGGGAATCAGCGCGTCGGCCAGTTCGTCGTACGTGTAGGCGCGCCCGTCGGGATGACGCCGCCATGAACCGACGTGCACTTCGTAGATCGCCAGCGGCATATGCAAGCCGTTCGGCCCGT
>JAGXBI010000151.1 GCA_018971155.1 Burkholderiales bacterium | reverse complement strand
TCCGAGATGCCCTGCATGGCGGTGACCGCCTCGGCGGCCATCTCGCCGCCGCGATCGGCGATTTGCATCGCACTGGCTGCCAATTGGCTGGCGTTCCTGGCGTTGTCGGCGGTCTGGCGCACCATCGAGGTGATTTGCTCCATGCTCGAAGCGGTTTCCTCGAGCGACGCGGCCTGATTCTCCGTCCGGCGCGAGAGGTCGGCGTTGCCGTTGGAGATCTCCCGCGAGGCCGCGGCGACGTTGTCGGCGGCGAGCTTGACCTGGCCGATGATCTGCGTGAGCGCGTCGCGCATGCGGCTGATGGCGAGCATCAGGCTTTGCCGATCGCTGGAGCGCGTGTCGATCGCAACTGCCAGATTACCCGCGGCGATGGCGTCGGCCACGCGCGCTGCATCGGCCGGATCGCCGCCGATCGTGCGCAAGATGCTGCGATTGGTCAGCGCCACCAGCGCGCCCAGCAGCAACGCCATCGCCGCGAAAATGCCGCCGGCGAGGTAGAGCGAGTGCATGAAGGCGGCGTCGATGTCGTCGACGTAGGCGCCGGTCGAGATAATCCAGTCCCACGGCGCGTAGCGCAGCACATAGCCGATCTTGGGTACCGCGCGCGCGGGCGTGACGTGCGGATGCGGAAACACGTAATCGACGAAGCCGCCTTGCGGGGCTTGCGCCGCCTTGGCGAAGCTGACGTAGTGGTGCCTGCCGTCGGCATCGGTGACATGGCCCAGATCCTTGCCGTCGAGCGCGGGCTTGATCGGGTGCATGACCATCTGCGGTTTCGAATTGATCACCAGGAAATAGCCGTCCTTGCCATAGCGGATGCCCTGCAGGCGCTCGAGTGCCTGTTTCCTGGCGTCGGCCTCGCTGAGCTTGCCGCTTTGCGCGAGCCCCGCGTATTCCTTGACGATGGCCAGGCCGATCTGCGCCGCGTTGACCAGGTCGTTCTTGCGCTCCTCGATGCGCGTCTGGCGGGCCATATACGCCGCTGAAACCGACACCAGCAATAGCGCGATCAGGCTGACGAGCAAAGGGGCCCAGAGCTTCTGGGTAAAGGTGAGTCGGTGCATCCAAATGTCTCCGTCCAGGTGCCGCCACCGGGTCGTGCATTGCGACCGGCATGAAATGGGCGCCGCGGCCGGACTCGGCTACTGTGCGGCGACCCCTTTCCTGGTTATCGGCAGATCGACGGGAATTGTTTAAAAAAAATGACAATCGCCCGCGATCGGGCGCTTGTTACGCGCATTCGATGCGGTTGCGGCCGTTATGCTTGGCGCGATAGAGCGCCGTGTCGCTGCGCGACAATGCGGCGTCGGCGCTGGCGTCGGTGGCGTACATGGCGGCCAGGCCGATACTGACGGTAATGGGGATGAGCCGCCCGGCATCGACGAACGGCGTATTGGCGGTGCGCAGCTGGATGCGCCGGGCGAACCGGTTGGCCTGGGCGACGTCGGTGCCGCTGAGCACCACGGCGAATTCCTCGCCGCCGACGCGGCCGACGATATCGCTTTCGCGCACCTGGGCGCGCAGCAGCGCGGCAAAGTGCCGCAGCACCGCGTCGCCCACCGCGTGGCCGTAGTTGTCGTTGATCGTCTTGAAGTGGTCGAGATCGCACATCAGCACGGCCGTCGGCGCGCTGGCCGCGCGCCGCATGCGCGCCAGCTCGGCGTCCATGCAGGTCATGAAATAGCGCCGGTTCGGGATCTGCGTGAGGAAGTCGATGGTGGCGAATTCCTGCAGCTCGGCCTCGATGCGCTTGCGTTCGGTCACGTCGGTGATGAACCCGTGCCACACCGTGCCGCCGTCGGGCAGGCGACTCGGTCGCGCGGCTCCCTGGCGCCAGCGCAGGCCCTGCCGGGGCAGCACCACGCGATATTCGAGATGCCAGGGCTTGAGCGTGGCGGCCGATGCGGCCAGCGAGGTGCGATAGCGTTCCTGGTCATCCGGATGGACGAGTCGATGCAGGCAATCGGCATCGATCATGACCTGCTCCGGCGTGACTTCGTACATGTCTCGAATACCCGCGCTGGCATAGGAGAAACGCCCGTGACCCTCCGGCCATTGGCGGTACTGGAACACCAGGCCGGGTACTTCGTTGGTCAGATTGGTGATGAGCTCGACGCTTTGCTGCAGCCGGTCCGACAGGCTGCGCATGGCCGAAATGTCGGTGGTGGTGCCGATCATGCGCAACGGCCGGCCGTCGGCATCGCGGCTGACCACCTTGCCGCGGCTCGAAATCCATTTCCAGCTGCCGTCCTTGCAGCGGATGCGGTGCTCCACGGTGTAGCTGTCGGTCTTGCTGTCGAAGTGCGCCTGGATGGTGGCTTTGACGTATTCCAGGTCGTCCGGATGCACGCGGGTGTAGCTCTCTTCGATGGCGTCGCCGAGTTCGTGGGGCGCGTAGCCCAAAATGGCCTTCCAGCCCGGCGAGTAGTAGATCCTGCCAGCGGGCACGTCACGGTCCCAGATGCCGGTGCCGCTGCCGTCGATGGCCAGCGCCATGCGCTGCGCGTCCTCCATGAGCGCCGACGGGCCGGGCTCCGGATGGGCCTGGGCCTGGTCTTGCGCGGCGGCAGCCTTGTGTGGTGCGTCCTCTGGCGCCATGAGTGTGTCCCCGATCTCGTGCTTGAAGCAGCCGATGACCGCATCCTCCGCCATCGGGTGAGCCGCCATGCGGGCCGGCTCCCTACATTTCAGTCTCTGCCT
This sequence comes from Burkholderiales bacterium, assembly GCA_018971155.1. Taxonomy (GTDB): domain Bacteria; phylum Pseudomonadota; class Gammaproteobacteria; order Burkholderiales; family Burkholderiaceae; genus Pandoraea. The sequence goes on along the minus strand of JAGXBI010000151.1, from coordinate 5,596 downwards.
GTTATTGTTCTCGTGCTCCCGCCCCCGCGAGCGCACGCAGCGTTTCCTTGATCTTGCCGACCCGCGCGCCCAACTCCGCGTGGGCTGCCTCGATGCGCAGCTTGTCCTGCCCGGCCAGTTTGACGTGGCGGTCGCGCTGCACCAACTCGATGATGCGCAGCGCGTCGATCGGCGGGTCTGGAATGAATTGTAACGAAATAGCGGCTTCCGAGGCATCGATTTTGGCGATGCCCAGGGGTTTGGCGATCAGCCGCAAGCGATGCGTTTCGATCAGCGCCTGCGCCTGCGGCGGCAGCTTGCCGAAGCGGTCGACCAGCTCCTCCTGCAGCGCGTCGATGGCATCGCGCGAGGTGCCGTTGGCCAGGCGCTTGTACAGCGACAGGCGTTCCTGCACGTCGGCGCAGTAGTCGCTCGGCAGAATGGCCGGCACATGCAGGTTGATCTCGGTGGTGGCCGCCAGCGGCGCGGTCAGGTCGGGCTCGCGCCCGGCCTTGAGCGCCTTGACCGCGTCGGCCAGCATGTCGCTGTATAGCTGAAAGCCGATTTCCGTCATCTCGCCCGACTGCTTGTCGCCCAGCACCTCACCCGCGCCGCGGATTTCCAGGTCGTGCATGGCCAGGTAAAAGCCTGCGCCCAGTTCCTCCATCTGCTGGATCGCCTCGAGCCGGCGTTGCGCCTGCTTGGTCAGCGCCTGCGGGTCGTGCACCAGCAAATAGGCGTAAGCCTGGTGGTGCGAGCGCCCGACCCGTCCCCGCAACTGATGCAACTGGGCCAGGCCGAATTTGTCGGCGCGATGCATCAGGATGGTGTTGGCGGTGGGCACGTCGATACCGGTCTCGATAATGGTGGTGCACAACAGCACGTTGGTACGCTGCGTCACGAAATCGCGCATCACTTGTTCCAGATCGCGTTCGTGCATCTGGCCATGTGCCACGGCAATGCGCGCCTCGGGCACCAGCGCCTCGAGCATCGCGCGACGGTTCTCGATGGTCTCGACCTCATTGTGCAGGAAGTAGACCTGGCCGCCGCGCTTGAGCTCGCGCAGGATGGCCTCGCGGATCGTGCTGTCGTCCTCGCGCCGCACGAAGGTCTTGATCGCCAGGCGCTTTTGCGGCGCCGTGGCGATGACCGAAAAGTCGCGCAGCCCTTCGAGCGACATGCCCAGCGTGCGCGGAATCGGCGTGGCGGTGAGGGTCAGCACGTCGACCTCGGCGCGCAGCGCCTTGAGCGCCTCCTTCTGGCGTACCCCGAAGCGGTGCTCCTCGTCGATGATGACCAGCCCCAGGCGCTGGAACTTGACCTCGCTCGAGAGCAGCTTGTGCGTGCCGATGACGATATCGACCTGGCCCTCGTTGATGGCCTTGATCGACGCCGAGATTTCCTTGCCGCTTCTGAAACGGGACAATTCGGCGATGCGCACCGGCCATTCGGCGAAGCGGTCGGCAAAAGTTTGCGCATGCTGCTCGGCCAGCAGCGTGGTGGGCGCGAGCAGCGCGACCTGCTTGCCGCCCATGATGGCGATAAAGGCGGCCCGCAAGGCCACTTCGGTCTTGCCGAACCCTACGTCGCCGCACACCAGGCGGTCCATTGGCTTGCCGCTTGTCATGTCTGCAATAACGGCAGCGATCGCCGCGGCTTGATCCGGGGTTTCCTCGAAGCCGAACGAATCAGCAAATTTTTCGTAGTCGCGCGGCGACATCTCGAACGCATGGCCGGCGCGCGCGGCGCGGCGGGCGTACAGATTGAGCAGTTCGGCCGCCGTGTCGCGAATTTGCTCGGCGGCGCGGCGCTTGGCCTTCTCCCACTGGCCCGAGCCGAGCGCATGCAGCGGCGCGGTATCCGGATCGGCGCCCGAGTAGCGCGAGATCAGGTGCAATTGCGAGACCGGCACATACAGCTTGGCGCCGCCGCCGTATTCGAGATGCAGGAACTCGGTCTCGCCTTCGCCCAGGTCCATGCCGACCAGGCCGAGGTAGCGGCCGATGCCGTGCTGGCTGTGCACCACCGGGTCGCCGATCTTCAACTCGGCCAGGTCGCGCACCATCGAGTCGACCGAGCTGACCTGTTCCTGGCGGCGCCGTCCGGCACGCCGCACGGTACCTTCGAAAAGTTCGTTCTCGGTGATTACCGCCAGACCCTCGGCGGGAATCTCGAAACCGATGGCGAACGGCGCGACCGTCAGCGCGACGCGCGCGTCGCTGCCGTGCAGGAATTCCTCCAGCGACTCGCATGCGGCCGGCCGGATGTCGTATTCGTTGAGCAGCTGCTGCAGCGTCTCGCGCCGACCGGGCGAGTCGGCGCACAGCAGCACGCGCTGCGGCGTACGGGCCAAATAGGCGCGCAAGGCCGCCAGCGGGTCGTCGGCGCGGCGATTGACGGCCAGCGGCGGCAGCGCCTGGGCCCAGGTGCCGTCGCCGGCTGCCGGCAGCGCCAGTCGCGCGAACGGCTTGGCGAATATGAAAAAATCGTCGTCGCGCAAGAACAGGCGCTCGGGCTCGAGAATCGGCCGCTCGCGGTCGTGCGAGAGAAAATTGAAGCGCTGGCGGGTATCGCTCCAGAAGCGCTTGATGGCGGCGTCGAGGTCGCCGCACATCACCAGATGCGCGCCCTCGGGCAGGTAATGGAACAGCGTGGCCGTTTCGTCGAAAAACAGCGGCAGGTAGTATTCGATGCCTGCCGACGGCACGCCGATGCCCAGATCCTTATAGATCGGGCTGCGCGTCGGGTCGCCCTCGAAGGTCTCGCGCCAGCGTGCCCGCGCGGCGGTGCGGGCCGCTTCGTCAAACGGAAATTCACGTCCGGGCAGCAGGCGCACTTCCTTGACCGGATAGAGGCTGCGCTGGGTGTCCGGATCGAACGCGCGAATGGTTTCGATGGTGTTGTCGAACAGGTCGAGCCGGTACGGTAGCGGCGAGCCCATCGGGTACAGATCGATCAACCCGCCGCGCACGCAGTATTCGCCCGGGCGCATCACCTGGCTCACGTGCTCGTAGCCGGCCAGCGTCAACTGGGACTTGAGCGCAGCCTCGTCGAGCGTATCGCCCTGCGTGAAGAAAAATGTGTAGGCCGCCATGAAGCTGGCCGGCGCCATCCGGTACAGCGCGGTGGTGGCGGGCACCAGCACGATGTCGCAGCGCCGGCTGCTCAGGTCGTGCAGGGTGGCCAGGCGCTCCGAGACGAGATCCTGGTGCGGCGAGAAGGCGTCGTAGGGCAGCGTCTCCCAGTCGGGCAGCAGGCGCACGCGCGCCTCAGGGGCGCAGTGGCGCAGTTCCTGCAGCAGGCGCAGCGCATCGGTGGTGTTGGCGCACAGCACCGTCAGCAGTGGGATGGCATTGCGATGGGCGGCAAAATAGCGCGCGATCAGCAGCGCGTCGGCGGAGCCGTGCGACCCGGCGAAGGCATAGCGCTGCCCACTTTTGACCAGTGCAAAGGGCAGTGCCGGGGTGTCGTTTTCAGGCATAAATACGAATTATTCGGAAGGCGACCTGCGAACAGGGCAGGCCGTATTATAAAATCCTCCCCTGTGTCTTACTCCCTTTTCTTATTCTTCTGACCGTGGCCGATCGACTTTTTGCCGTCATCCCGTGCGCCGGGACGGGTTCCCGCGCCGGCGCCGAGGTGCCCAAGCAGTACCGCAGTATCGCGGGCCGCGCCATGCTCCACTACACCCTGGCAGCGTTCGACGCCTGCTCGGAATTTGCCCAGACCCTGGTGGTCCTGGCCCCGGACGACACCCATTTCGACGGGCGCCGCTTCGGCGCGCTGCGTTTTGCCGTCAAGCGCTGCGGCGGCGCCACGCGTCACGCGTCGGTGCTCAATGGCGTGCGCGCGCTGGCCGAATACGGCGCGCAGGACAGCGACTGGGTGCTGGTGCACGACGCCGCCCGCCCGGGTATCACCGCGACGCTGATCCGCACGCTGGTGGCCGCGCTCAAGGGCGATGCGGTGGGCGGATTGCTGGCCTTGCCGGTACCCGACACGCTCAAGCGGGCCACCCCCGGCGACGAGCCGCGCGTGGCCGCCACCGAGCCGCGCGACGGCCTGTGGCAGGCGCAGACGCCGCAAATGTTCCGCCTCGGCCTGTTGCGCGAGGCGCTCGAGAAGGCACTGGCCAACGGACAGAGCGTGACCGACGAAGCCAGCGCGATCGAACTGATGGGGCACGCTCCCCGCTTGGTGCAGGGCAATCTGCGCAATTTCAAAGTCACCTACCCGGAAGATTTCGCGCTGGCCGAAGCCATGTTGCGCGAGCCGCCCAAGGAATCCCGATGAGCGCCACAATGTTGCCCAAACTCCGCGTCGGCCAAGGCTACGACGTGCATGCGCTGGTGCCTGGCCGCGCGTTGGTGATCGGTGGCGTGACGATTCCGCACAGCGCCGGGCTGCTCGGCCACTCCGACGCCGACGTGCTGCTGCACGCCATTACCGACGCACTGCTCGGCGCGGCCGCGCTGGGCGACATCGGCAAGCATTTTCCCGATACCGATCCGACTTTCTACGGCGCCGACAGCCGCACACTGCTGCGCGAGACGCTGCGCCGAGTGGCCGAGGCGGGCTGGCACGTGATCAACCTGGACTGCACCGTGATCGCCCAGGCGCCCAAGCTCGGCCCGCATATCGCGGCCATGCGCGAGGCCATCGCCGCTGATCTGGGCGTGGCCGTCGAACAGGTCAACGTCAAGGCCAAAACCAACGAAAAGCTCGGATACCTGGGCCGGCAGGAGGGCATCGAAGCCCAGGCGGTGGTGCTGGTGGCGGGCTGAGCCAGCGCGGCTGCGAGCGACCTGAGCCGGACGTCGGCACGGTACATCGCAAAGTCAGCGACATAAAAACGGGCGCCCGAGGCGCCCGTTCAGACTGCTGACAAAGCCCTGGCGTAGGCCGGGGTTTTGTTTTTTAATAGGGGTCATGCTCAAGAAGCCGATACCCGCCCAACAAGAACTCGAGATGGTAACGCTCGAGATGCTTGTTCCGAAGGACCACCTGCTGCGCAAGATAGAGGCGGCAGTGGATTTCGAATTCATCCGCGAGAAGGTCGCGCATCTTTACTGCGCGGACAACGGCCGCCCGGCGCTGGACCCGGTGGTGCTGTTCAAGCTCCTGTTTCTAGGCTACCTGTTCGGGGTTCGTAGTGAGCGACAGCTCATACGCGAGGTGCAGGTGAACGTGGCATATCGGTGGTTTGCTGGCTTTCGCCTGACCGACAAGGTGCCGGACGCCTCGACGTTCTCGCAGAACCGGCGACGGCGCTTCACCGATACGACGGTGTATCAGGAGATATTTGACGAAATCGTGCGCCAGGCCATCGGTCGCGGCATGGTTGATGGCCGAGTGCTATACAGCGACAGCACGCATTTGAAGGCCAATGCCAACAAGAACAAGTTCGATGAAGTGCAAGTGGCGCAAACGCCATCGGCCTATCTGGCCGAGTTGGACGCAGCGATCGACGCGGACCGGGCTGCGCAAGGCAAGAAACCATTGACTCGCGATGACGACGATCAGCGGCCGCCGAGCAAACAGATCAAGCTCAGCCGCACTGATCCCGAGAGCGGCTACATGGTGCGCGACGATAAGCCCAAGGGCTTCTTCTATCTGG
>JAGXBI010000150.1 GCA_018971155.1 Burkholderiales bacterium | reverse complement strand
AACACGCCGCGAGCACCGGACAGATCGACACCTTCGAGCAGCGGGCTGGCCACGGCCTGCTCGGCTGCCAGGCGGGCACGATCGACACCGGCGACAGTGGCGGTTCCCATCATGGCCTTGCCTTGCTCGCCCATCACCGTCTTCACATCTTCAAAGTCGACGTTGACCAACCCGTCGACATTGATGATTTCGGCGATGCCGGCTACCGCGTTATGCAACACGTCGTCGGCGCACTGGAAGCATTTGTCCATTTCCGCGTCGTCGCCCATCACATCGAACAGTCGATCGTTCAGGACCACGATCAGGGAATCGACACTGTTTTCCAGGTCCTGGGCGCCCGTCTCCGCCACGCGCATCCGCTTGCCGCCCTCGAATTCGAACGGCTTGGAAACCACGCCGACGGTCAGGATACCCATCTCCTTGGCGACCTGGGCCACCACCGGCGCCGCGCCGGTGCCGGTGCCGCCACCCATGCCTGCGGTGATGAACACCATATGCGCGCCGCGCAGCGCATCTGCCACGCGCTCGCGAGCCTCTTCGGCAGCGGCACGCCCCATTTCGGGCTTGGCGCCGGCACCCAGGCCTGTCTTACCCAGCTGGATGCAGATCTCCGCCTTGGAGCGGCCCAGCGCCTGCGCGTCGGTGTTCATCGCGATGAACTCGACACCTTGCACGCCGCGGTTGATCATATGCTGCACGGCATTGCCGCCAGCGCCACCAACACCCACCACCTTGATGACGGTGCCGTTGGTTTCAGTTTCCAACATCTCGAAGTCCATACTGCCTCCAGTAAAAAAAGTAGATACCTCATCGAAGTCCGGTGGCGTCGGGCATTACGCCGCAAACCTCGCTGCTCTCTCTACGCTCCTCAAAAAAACACTCAAAAATTGCTGAAAAACCAGTCCCGCATCCGCTGCCAGACTTGCTTCGCATTGCCGGACTGCACGGATACCTTGCGTCCACGCATGCGCTGCGAGCGAGCCTCGAGCAGCAGTCCCATGGCAGTCGCGTAGCGCGGGCTGCGCACGACGTCGGCCAGGCCGCCGGAGTATTCCGGCACGCCGATGCGCACCGGTTTCAGGAAAATGTCTTCGCCCAGCTCGACCATGCCGGGCATCATCGCCGCGCCGCCGGTGAGCACCACGCCGGAGGACAGCAGTTCTTCATAGCCGGATTCACGCACGACCTGTTGAACGAGCGAGAACAGCTCCTCGACACGCGGCTCGATCACCGCCGCCAGGGCCTGCCGCGACAGCGTGCGCGGCCCCCGCTCGCCGAGTCCCGGCACCTCGATCATTTCGTCCGGATCGGCCAGCGCCTGCTTGGCGATACCGTGCTGGATCTTGATGTCCTCGGCGTCGGGTGTCGGCGTACGCACCGCCATCGCGATATCGCTGGTGATCTGGTCGCCGGCAATCGGTATCACCGCGGTATGCCGAATCGCGCCTTCGCCGAAAATGGCGATATCCGTAGTGCCGCCGCCAATGTCGATCAGTACGACGCCAAGCTCCTTTTCATCCTCGGTCAGCACCGCCATGCTCGACGCCAGGGGCTGCAGCACCAAATCGTTGACTTCCAGACCGCAACGGCGCACGCACTTGACGATGTTCTGCGCGGCCGACACGGCGCCGGTCACGATGTGCACCTTGACTTCGAGGCGGATGCCGCTCATGCCGATCGGTTCGCGCACGTCCTCCTGGCCGTCGATGATGAATTCCTGGGTCAGGATGTGCAGCACCTGCTGATCGGTCGGGATATTGATGGCCTTGGCGGTCTCGATGACGCGAGCCACGTCGGGCTGCGTGACCTCCTTGTCCTTGATCGCAACCATCCCGCTCGAATTGAAGCTCCGGATGTGGCTGCCGGCGATTCCGGTAAACACATTGGTGATCTTGCAGTCGGCCATCAACTCGGCTTCTTCGAGCGCCCGCTGGATCGACTGCACGGTCGCCTCGATGTTGACCACCACGCCTTTTTTCAGCCCCTTGGATTCGCTCTGTCCAAGACCGATGACTTCGTAGTGCCCTTCAGCCTGAAGTTCGGCGACCACCGCCACGATCTTCGTCGTGCCAATGTCCAGGGCCACCAACAAATCCTTGTAATCTTTGCTCATAGCGTGTGTACGTCCCGAAGTCTCAATTGCTCTGCTGCTGCGCTGATTTGTCATTCAAAAACTGCATCCCGGCGGCGCGGATGGCAAACCCGTTGGGGTACCGCAAATCGACGTACTCGATCTGGTTTCCCCAGCGTGCCGCCACCTGCGGATACGCTTCGACCAGCCGCCGGCAACGCAGCGCCAGCGTGTTGTCGCCACGCTCCCGCCCCAACCGCACCAGCATCCCACCCGACAGCCGCAGCGACCATGCGTACCGCGCCGACAAGGTCACTGCCTCGGGCTTCATGTGAAGCGGCGCAAACCATTTGACGAAATCGTAGTAGCGCGACGTCACTTCCTTTTCGCTGCCCGGCGGCCCGGAGAACTCCGGCAGCTTGCCGTGCTCTTCCGCCTCGGCCAGATTGGCCGCAAACAGTTCGCCATCCACGCTTACCAGCTGGCCGTCGCCCCACGTCGCCAGCGGCTGGTATTCCTGGAAACTCACCGCGAGCCGGTTGGGCCAGACGCGCCGCACGCTTGCATGACGCACCCAGGGCACCGTTTCGAATGCCCGCTGCGCGGCATCCAAATCGATCGTAAAAAAGTTGCCGTGCAGGTGCGACACCGCATCGGCCCGAACAGTTGCCGCGTTGATGTGATCGGTATTGCCGTCGATCACGACCGCGCGCAACGCAAACATCGGCCTTTGCATCAGCCAGCGTGCGCCCACCGCTAGCGCGGCCAGCATGCTCAACGCGATCAGCGTATTGGCGAGCATGTTGAGCAAGCGGACGTTTTGCCACATAGCGACTTCGGTTTCCTTTCCTTATTCCGGTTTCCACTGGTCGCTCGGATGCAGATCCAGGGTTGCGGTACTCAATATTTCCAGCACGAGATCCTCGTAGCTCAGGCCGGTTGCGCGCGCCGACATCGGCACGAGCGAATGCCCGGTCATGCCGGGCGAGGTGTTGATCTCCAGCAAATAGGGTTTGTTGTCCCGCTTGCGCAGCATCACATCGGCACGCCCCCATCCCCGGCACCCCAATACAAGGTAGGCGCGCAGCACCAGCCGCTGCACTTCCTCCTGGAGGGAGACCGGCAGCGCGGGAGGACACTCGTAGCGTGTGTCGTCGGTAAAGTACTTGTTCCGATAGTCGTAATTGGCGTCGGGCGCGACGATGCGAATCACCGGCAGGGCCCGCGCTGCGCCCGCGCCCTGCGTGCCGACGCCCAGCACCGGCACGGTCAGTTCGTCGCCATCGATGAACTCTTCGGCCAGCACGTCGCCGTCCAGGCGCGCCGCCCTCTCGTATGCCGCTGGCAATTGTGAGACATCCATGACCTTCGTCAGACCGATGGTGGAGCCTTCGCGCGAGGGTTTGACGATCAGCGGATAGCCCAGATCGCGTCCGACCGCCTGCCAGTCGCTATCGGCTTTGAGCATGACGAAGCGAGGCGTCGACAGGCCTTCGTGCAGCCAGATGCGCTTGGTCATTTCCTTGTCCATCGCCAGCGCCGACGCCAGCACGCCGCTGCCCGTGTAGGGCACCCCCAGGTGCTCCAGCGCGCCTTGCAGCGTGCCATCCTCGCCAAAGCGGCCATGCAGGGCGATGAACACCCGATCGAATTTCTGCGCTGCCAGTTCGGCCAGACTGCGCGTGCCGGTATCGAATTCGTGAGCGTCCACGCCGCGCGAGCGCAACGCGTCCAAAACCCCTTTTCCGGATATCAACGAGATCTCACGCTCGGCCGAGCGCCCGCCCATCAGGACGCCCACTTTGCCGAATCGCTTTGGATCGAATGCGCTCACTTCAAACTCCCTGCTGCTCAATCAATTTGGCGGGCACCTGGCCGATCGAGCCGGCACCCATCGTGATCACCACATCGCCATTGCGCGCGGTGGAAAGTATGGCCTCGGGCAATGCCGCGACATCCTCGACAAAAACAGGCTCGACCTTGCCGGCGACCCTTATCGCGCGGGCCAGCGCTCGACCGTCTGCGGCCACGATCGGCGTCTCGCCCGCGGCGTACACCTCCGCCAGAATCAGGGCATCGACGCTCGACAGCACGCGCACGAAATCCTCGAAGCAATCGCGCGTGCGCGTATAACGGTGCGGCTGAAATGCCAGCAGCAGGCGCCGATCGGGAAATGCGCCGCGCGCGGCCGCCAGGGTCGCCTCCATCTCGACCGGGTGGTGCCCGTAATCGTCGACCAGGGTCGCGTATCCGCCGCCGCTGCTCTTGGGCAACTCAAGTTCGCCATAGCGCTGGAAGCGCCGGCCGACGCCGTTGAATTCGGCCAGCGCCGTGCGAATCGCCTCGTCCGGCACCTCCAGTTCCGTCGCAATGGCAATCGCGGCCAGCGCGTTCTGCACGTTATGGCGGCCCGGCAGATTCAGCACGATGTCGAGCGGCGGATACTGCCCGTTGCCATTCAAGTTGAAGTGACGCAGGACAGTGAACTCCATGCGCCCGCCTACCGCTCGCACGTCGACAGCCCGCACTTGAGCGTCCTCGGCGAAGCCGTAGCGGATGATCGGCTTGGAGACGAACGGCAGAATCTCGCGCACATTGGCGTCGTCGATACAGAGCACCGCGATGCCATAGAACGGCAGGCGTTGCGTAAAGGCAATGAACGACTGCTTGAGCCGCGCGAAGTCGTGGCCGTAGGTGTCCATGTGATCGGCATCGATGTTGGTGATGACTTCGATCACGGGAAACAGGTTGAGGAACGAGGCATCGGACTCGTCCGCCTCGACCACGATGAAGTCACCGGTCCCGAGCTTGGCGTTTGCCCCGGCGCTGTTCAGGCGCCCGCCGATGACGAAAGTGGGATCAAGACCGCCCTGCGCCAGCACACTGGCCACCAGGCTGGTGGTGGTCGTCTTGCCATGCGTGCCCGCGATGGCGACGCCTTGCTTCAGGCGCATCAATTCCGCGAGCATGACCGCACGCGGCACGATCGGGATTCGCTTGGCGCGACCGGCCAGGACTTCCGGGTTGTCGGCCGTAATCGCGGTAGAGACCACGATCGCGTCGGCTCCCTGGATATTTTCGGCCGCATGCCCTTGCAGCACGCGTGCGCCAAGCGCTATCAACCGCTGCGTCGTCGCATTGTTGCCGAGATCGGAACCGCTCACGCGGTAGCCGAGATTGAGCAGCACCTCGGCGATACCGCTCATGCCGGCGCCGCCGATGCCGACAAAATGAATGTTTTTGACGATATGTTTCATGTCAGTCCCTCGCCACCGCGACGCAGACACGCGCAACCTGTTCGGCCGCATCCGGCTTGGCCAGCGAGCGGGCCTTTTGCGCCATCGCCATCAGCCCCTCGCGCGTTTGACCGGCCAGCCAGTCCGCCAACTTCCGAGCCGTCAGGTCGCGTTGCTGTATCAGCACCGCAGCGCCCTGGCCGGCCAGAAATTCTCCGTTGGTCGTTTGGTGATCGTCGACGGCTTGCGGAAACGGCACGAACAGCGCCGCAACGCCAGCCGCGGCGACTTCGGCCACCGTCATCGCGCCGGCCCGGCAGATCACCAGATCCGCATCCGCATAGGCTTGCACCATGTCGTCGATAAACGGCACCGCGTCGACCGCGACCGCCGCGGCAGCGTAGTTCGCCTGCAATGTGGCGATGTGCTTGACGCCGGCCTGATGTGTCACGTGCGGGCGCGCGTCGCGCGGCAGCGTCGCCAACGCCTTCGGAACGATTTCGTTGAGGGCCGCAGCGCCGAGGCTGCCACCCACGACCAGCAGGCGCAGTGGTCCGCTACGTACACCGTAGCGCTCTTCCGGGGGCGGCAGAAGGGCGAAATCGGCGCGAATCGGGTTGCCGACCCATTCGGCGCGGGGCAACGCATTCGGAAATGCGACCAGCACCTGGTCGGCGATCTTCGCCAGGATCCGATTGACCAAGCCGGCCACCGAGTTCTGTTCGTGCAGCACCAGCGGATAGCCAAGCAGCGAAGCCATCATTCCTGCCGGAAAAGCGATATATCCGCCCATGCCGAGCACCACGCTCGGTCGCACCCGACGGATCACGCGCAGGCTTTGCCAGAATGCGCGCAGCAAATTGAACGGCAGCCAGAGTTTCGTCAGCAGACCTTTGCCGCGCACGCCGCCGAACCGCACGAATTCCATCGGAATGTCGTATTTCGGCACCAGACTGGCTTCCATGCCGGTCGGATTGCCCAGCCATACGATCTTCCAGCCTTGCACACGCAGGAAATTGGCCACCGCCAGGCCCGGGAAGACGTGCCCGCCCGTGCCGCCAGCCAGTATCAGCAGCGTGCGCTCGGGCCCGACGGGCAACGTCGACGGGACGGCGGTGCGGTGCACGCTCATCGCTGCCCTCCCAACGACACCAAATGCTGATGCGCTACGGTCATACGTTCCCCGCGCATCAACGGCGGATTTTGGCTACGGCCGCTGCGCTTAACCTGGCACGCTGCGCGCGCCAGGTTAGCCTGCGCCGAAATCGAGTGCTGATGCGCTACGGTCATACCTTCCCTCCGCGCATCAGCACTCGATTTTCATAGTCGACACGCATGAGCATGGCGAAGGCGATGCAGTTGAGCAGAATCCCGGAGCCGCCATAGCTGACGAACGGCAACGTCAGGCCCTTGGTCGGCAGCAACCCCAGATTCACTCCCATATTGATGAACGTTTGCGCGGCGAACCATACGCCGATGCCCTTGGCCAGCAGGCCGGCAAAGGTCCGCTCCAGCGCCAGCGCCTGGCGGCCGATGTCGAAGGTGCGGCGCACGAGCCAATAGAACAGCAAGATCACGACGAGTACGCCGACAAATCCGAGTTCCTCGCCGATCACCGCGAGAATGAAGTCGGTATGGGCTTCCGGCAGGTAATGCAGTTTCTCGACGCTGGCGCCGAGCCCGACACCGAACCATTCGCCGCGACCGAAGGCAATCAGCGAGTGAGTCAGTTGATAAGCCTTGCCCAGCGCGTGATCCGCGCTCCACGGATCGAGATACGCAAAAATCCGCGCCCGCCGCCAGGGCGAGGCCCAGACGAGTACCGTGAAGGTGGCAACGGCCGTCAGGGTCAGACCAGCGAACAGCTTTCCGTTGACGCCGCCGAGGAACAGCACGCCCATCGCAATCGCCGCAATCACCATGAACGCGCCCATATCGGGCTCGAGCAACAGCAGCATGCCGACGAATGCCACGGCAACCCCCATCGGCAAAAAGCCTTTGCGAAAGCTCTGCATGAAGTCCTGCTTGCGCACGGTGTAATTGGCCGCATAGAGCGTTACCGCCAACTTCATGAATTCGGATGGCTGCAGATTGAGCACGCCGATCGGAATCCAGCGCCGGGAGCCGTTCACCCCTTTGCCGATATGCGGAATCAGCACGATCACCAGCATGAACAGCGCGAGCAACAGGATTTTTGGCGCCAGCTTGTCCAGTACCTTGATCGGTATCTTGAACGTGATGATCGAGGCGATCGAAGCCACCACCAGCGCAATGATGTGGCGCACCAGGAAATGCGAGGTGTTGTAATAGCTGACTTGCGGCGAATCGGACAGACCGATCGACGCCGAATAGACCATCACGAGCCCAAGCGACAACAGCGCGATCACAACGCACAGCAGCGGCTGATCGTACTCCATCATTTTGGAGCGGGTCAGCTTGATGCCGCCCAGCGCGCTGGCCGTACCGGTGCGGGCTTTGCCGATCGTGGCGCTGGCATACCCGGCCTGCCGTTTCTTGCTCGAGAACGCCTTGAACCAGCTCATAGCATCACCCCCGCCTGTGCTGCGAGTGCGCTCACCGCGTCGTGAAAGACCTCGGCCCGATGCGCGTAATTGCGGAACATATCGAAACTGGCGCAGGCGGGCGACAACAACACCGCGTCGCCCGGTTGGGCCACCTTGGCCGCGCCCTGCACGGCGTCCTCGAGCGTGACGCAGTCGTGCAGCGGCACGCCGGTGTCGGCCAACGCCGCCCGGATCGCCGGCGCGTCACGGCCGATAAGGAATACGGCTCGCGCGCCTTGTGCTACCGGCTCTGCCAACGGGGAGAAGTCCTGCCCCTTGCCGTCGCCGCCGGCAATCAGAACCACTCGTTGATCCAAGCCACGGATGGCGGCCACCGTGGCGCCGACGTTGGTGCCCTTGCTATCGTCGAAATAGGCGACGTCGTTGAGTGTGGCAATCAGTTCCACGCGATGAGGCTCGCCTTGGTACTCGC
>JAGXBI010000467.1 GCA_018971155.1 Burkholderiales bacterium | reverse complement strand
CCGGCCAGCATGATCGGGCTGGCCAGCATCAGCGGCCAATGGAACGGCATTTTGCCGACGCACCTGAACCTGCACCATTACGTCAACGCGGTGCATGGCGACTCCTTCGAGCAGCTACGGGCCAGCATTCTGACGGGCGTCGCGGCCAGCGCAGTCGCGCTGATCTGCGGCACCTGGGCGGCGCTGGCGCTGCGCCGGGTCGCGCCCATGCCCAAACGATTGCTCGACGCGGTGTTTTTCATTCCGAGCGCAGTCCCCTCGGTATCGGTCGGCCTGGGCTTGCTGGTCTCCTTCAGCCGCCCGCCGGTGCTGCTCAACGGCACCACGCTGATCGTGCTGATCGCGCATTTCGTGCTGATCTCGGCATTCACCTACGGCAACCTCTCGGCCGGCCTGGCAAGGCTGCCGGCCGATTTCGAGCAGGTCGCGGAAAGTCTCGGCGCACGCCCCTTCTACCGGCTGCGACGCGTCACATTGCCGCTCATGACGCCCTATCTGATCGCCGCATTCAGCCTGAGCTTCGCCCTGTCGATGGGCGAACTGGGCGCCACTGTCATGGTGTACCCGCCGGGCTGGGTCACGCTGCCGGTCGGCATTTTCGCGCTATCGGACCGCGGCGCGATTTTCGACGCGGCGGCGCTGACCGTGATTCTGGCGTTGTGCACCCTGATCGTGCTGATCGGGCTGTCGCGGATCCCGACCAAGGCATCGGTGCGCTAGCGCAAAGCCCTGTCCAATCGTTTAACGCTGCCACGCAGGAGACCACCATGATCATCGGCGACGACCCTATTCTCCTTACCCCGGGGCCACTGACGACCTCATCCGCGACCCGGCAGGCGATGCTGCGCGACTGGGGCTCGTGGGACGCCGGCTTCAACCGCATTACCGGCAGCCTGTGCCGCGATCTGGTGGATATCGTGCACGGCGGCGACACCTACGCGTGCGTGCCGCTGCAAGGCAGCGGCACCTTCTCGGTCGAGGCCGCCATCGGCACGCTCGTGCCGCGCGACGGCAAGGTGCTGGTGCCGCAAAACGGCGCCTACTGCCAGCGCATCCTGAAGATTTGCAAATACCTCGGACGCGCACATGTCGAACTGAAGATTCCGGAAGACCAGGTGGCCACGCCAGCGGCCATTGAAGCGGCCCTCGAGCGCGACCCGTCGATCACCCATGTCGCCCAGGTTCACCTCGAGACCAGCGCGGGGCTGCTCAATCCGCTGCGGGAAATCGCCGCAGTGTGCCAGCGCCATGGCAAGGGCCTCGTGGTCGACGCGATGAGCTCGTTCGGCGCACTCGAGATCGACGTGCGCGATACCCCGTTCGACGCATTGATCGCCGCCAGCGGCAAGTGCCTGGAGGGCGTGCCGGGCATGGGTTTCGTGATCGCGCGCAAGAGCCTGCTGGAGGCCTCGCAGGGTAACAGCCACTCGCTCGCGATGGATTTGCATGATCAGTATGTCTACATGCAAAAGACCACGCAGTGGCGCTTCACGCCGCCCACTCACGTCGTTGCCGCGTTGCGCGCGGCCCTCGATCAGTATCTTGCCCAGGGCGGCCAGGCGGCACGTGGCGCGCGCTATCGCCGCAACTGCGAGACACTGATCGCC
>JAGXBI010000149.1 GCA_018971155.1 Burkholderiales bacterium | reverse complement strand
ATACCGGCATTCTAGGCCCGAAACGCGTCGCCGCCCCGCTCGAGTTGCCCGTTGATGGGAGACTGGTCCAAAACGCGTGCGCATGCGCCCCCAGTGGAGCGTTGCCGGCCGCGTACCGACGCAAATAAAATCAGCCGAGCGGTTGCACGAGGAGATGCGTCACCGCGCAGCGCGTGGCGCAGTGACGCTCTGGGCCGTATCGCCAGCAGCCGACACAGCACGTTCGGCATCGCCGACCCCTGGCTGGCGGCGTTTGAGATCGAGCATCACTTGGGCGGCCGCAATCACCTGCGAGGCAGGTAAATTTTGCAGGCAAGCGCTGTCACTATCGATATGCCGGTCACAGCCCTCCTCCCCGCATGGCACGCATTCGCCCGGACCCTGCACAAGATAGACGTTGCCTCGATGGGCGCTGCCACGCCGTTGCCACGGATTGTCCAGCGAATCCCAGGTGTGCGGCCACGGCCCCCACCGATCCGGCGGGGTCGGCCCGAACATCGTGACCACCGGCGTTCCGGTGGCTGCGGCCGTATGCGTGGTCGCCGTGTCCGGACCCACATAGAGTTCGGCCGATGCGATCAACGCAGCCGTTTGGGCAAAACTAAGCTTGCCGGCCAGATTCAGCATGCCCGGCAAGCGCTGCGCAAGCGCCTCGACGTAGTTCAACTCATCGATATCGCCGCCGCCCGTGAGGACGACCGCCAAGCCGCGCTGCTGCAGCCACTGCGCCAGCGCAAACCAGCCCTCGTCGGTCCACATCTTGTAGCGATATTTCGGTCGCAGGTGCAGCACAGCGTAAGCGCGCCCAGCCAGAGGCGCGAGCGACTGCCGCAACTGTTGCCGTTCTGCCTCGGTCGGCACCGGCGGCACAACCTCGCCAGTGGGCACGGCCGCCATCTCGCGGGCAATGCGCATGGCGTCCTGCACCACATGCGACCCATTGTCGGGGATCGTCATGGCGCGGCTGAGCATCAGCCGCTTGGGCCAGTCGCGCAGCTTCGCTTCCACCACGCCCAGGCGCCACCGGCCGCTCACCCAAAGGTACATGCGCGAGCGGTCGGACGACATCGGCGTGATCGCGATATCGTATTTCCGCCGGATCGCGCCCAGATCCCGCAGCGTTTGGCGCCATGGCTGCCGATGCGCCACGGCAATCACTTCATGCAGATCCGGATTGCCTTTGAGCACACCCTCCGTGCCGCGAAATACGAGCATATCGATGGACGCGCCGGGCCATTTCTTCTTCAGGGACCGGATCAGCGGTGTAGTCAGCAGGACGTCGCCGATCCGGCGCGTGCAGACGACCAGGATTCGCGCCGGTGCCTTGGCAAACGGCCCTCGCTTGAGAAGCGCATTCAGGCTCATCGAGTAGCGGAAGCAAAAATCGATCGATGCGCCAGCGTCACACTACACCGGCTTCGTGCGCCTGCACGTCGGCGTGGTAGCTCGAGCGCACCATCGCGCCGACTGCCGCATGCGAGAACCCCATTTTGAGCGCCTCTTCCTCGAACATCTTGAAAGTCTCGGGGGTCACATAGCGACGCACCGGCAGGTGATGCTCGGATGGTTGCAGGTACTGGCCGATCGTCAGCATATCGACGTCGTGGGCCCGCAAGTCGCGCATTACCTGCAGAATCTCCTCGTCGGTCTCGCCCAGGCCGACCATCAGGCCCGATTTGGCCGGTACATCCGGATGCAGCCGCTTGAACTCCTTGAGCAGATTCAGCGAATGCTGATAGTCGGACCCGGGCCGGGCTTCCTTGTACAGGCGCGGCACTGTCTCGAGATTGTGATTCATCACGTCGGGCGGCGCGGCATTCAGAATGCCCAGGGCCCGATCCAGACGCCCCCGAAAATCCGGCGTCAGAATTTCGATGCGGGTTGCCGGCGAATGCTCGCGCACTTGCCGGATGCAATCGACGAAATGCTGCGCCCCGCCGTCGCGCAGGTCATCGCGATCGACGCTGGTGATCACGACATATTTCAGCTTCAGGGCGGCGATAGTCTTGGCCAGATTCAGCGGTTCCGCCTCATCCAGCGGATCGGGGCGGCCGTGCCCGACGTCGCAGAACGGGCAGCGGCGCGTGCATTTGTCGCCCATGATCATGAAGGTGGCCGTGCCCTTGCCGAAGCATTCGCCGATATTCGGGCAACTGGCCTCCTCGCAAACCGTGTGCAGATTGTGATCACGCAGAATCTGTTTGATTTCGTAAAACCGCGAGTTCCCGGTGGCGGCCTTGACGCGAATCCACTCGGGCTTCTTGAGTTTTTCCGCCGGCACGATCTTGATCGGGATACGTGCCGTCTTGGCCTGCGACTTCTGCTTGGCCGACGCATCGTAAGGGCCGTCGATACTGCGGACTTCCTGCGAGGAAGATTGGCTATCGTTGGGTGACACGGTATTCGTCATAAAGCGTCCAATCCCGCGGCGCGGCAACCCGCAGGCAAAAAAACTCAGCCCGCCAGCGAGGCGAGCCGCAAGGTATGCTGTTCAAGATGAAAAGACAGCCGTTCGGCCAGCTTTTGCGCCACCTCGTTCCAGCCGGCGGTCACGCCGAGCGTGGCCATGTCAATGGTTTGCAAGCCGGCGTAGCCGCACGGGTTGATCCAGGAAAACGGGCGCAGATCCATGGCCACGTTCAAACTGACGCCATGGTAGCTGCACCCGTTGCGGATCTTCAGTCCCAGCGCTGCGATTTTGGCGCCGCGATAAGGATCCTGGGCGACAGTCGGGGCCACGTAAATCCCCGGCGCGCCGGCTTTGCGCTCACCCGCGAGATTATACGCCGCCAGCGTGTCGATCGCCGCCTGCTCGATCAGATTGACGAACTCCCTGACCATCAACTTGCGTCGCCGCAGATCGATCAGGGTGTAGGCGACGACCTGCCCCGGACCGTGATAGGTGATTTGCCCGCCACGATCCACCTTGACCAGCGGGATGCCGGTATCGGCCAGCAACAGATGGGCGGGATCGCCGGCCAGACCCAGCGTATAGACGGCGGGGTGTTCGACCAGCCAGAGCTGGTCGCGGGTATCGGGCTCGCGTGCGTCCGTATAGGCGCGCATCGCGTCGAAACTGCGCTGGTAATCTTCGGTGCCGCGCCAGCACACGTCAATCGAGGAAGTCATCCAGCTAGTTTAGCGAAACCCACCCGAGCGCGCTCGGAGTCAGGCCCGTCGGCGCGAAAAAGGTGCGCGCTCAGGTCGGCGCGCCGCAACGCTGCGGTGCGGCACGACGCAGATGCCGCGCGCGGGCGAGCAACTGGCGCCACAATCCCAGGCGGCGTGGCGTGGCTCGCCCAATGAGAATGTCGCCAGACGCTTCCGCCGAGACCCAGTGCTGCCGGCGCGGCGCCAGTTGAAGAGATTCGCCGGGCTCCAGCCAGTAATCGGTCGCATCACCCGCACGCGTGACCCAAAGACGCGTCTGGCCTGCCGTCAGCGTATGCGCGCTCGACAGGTTCAGCGCCAGAACGTCCTCCTGCCGGAGGGTGTAAACGTATTGAATACTTGTTAGTTTATTTGTCATTTTGGGGCTCCACGTCGTGTTGGTCGATGTGTTGATAATATGACTTGACGCGTCTACCGCCAAAGGATAAATTTTTCCTTTCTTGTCAATATTTTTCACATGGACATTCGCAAGCTCCCGAATCTTGGCGCGCTGCGCGCATTCGAGGCGGCCGCCCGCCAGGAGAGCTTCTCGCGCGCCGCGGAAGAGTTATTCGTCACGCACGGCGCGATCAGCCACCAAATCCGGGCACTCGAGGAAGAACTGGGCACGCCGTTGTTCGCACGGCACGGCAAGCGCATCAGCCTGACGCCGGCAGGCCGCACCTACGCGGCCTGCGTGCGCGACGCGCTGCTCGATATCGCCCGGGCGACCCAGGCGCTGCGCGCCGGCGCCCGTCACGAGCGGCGGCTGGTCCTGAGCACCATGCCGTCGTTCGCAGCCCGCTGGCTGACGCCGCGCATCGGACGCTTTATCGAACTGCACCCGCAACTCGAGGTGGAACTGCGCTGCAGCATATCGCTGATCGATTTCACCAGGGACGACGTCGACGTCGTCATCCGACTCGGCAATGGAACGTGGCCCGGCCTGCACGCGGAGAAGGTGCTGGACGAAGTGTTTTTCCCTGCCTGCAGTCCCGGTTTCAACGGCGGAAAGCTTCCGGTCCAGCCCGGCGATTTACGTCACTGCTCCCTGCTGCGCTCGGTCGACGAACCCTGGCAGCCCTGGTTCGAAGCCGCCGGCATTCACGATATTCCGGAGCCGCGCAGCGGCATTCTCTACGAGGATTCGGCAATGATGCTGCAGGCCGCGATCGACGGCCAGGGCGTGGCCCTGGTGCGGCGGTCGCTCGCCACCAACGACCTGGCCGCCGGCCGGCTCGTGCGGCTGTTCGACATCGATAGCGCCTATGCGTGGGACTATTATTTCGCGTGCCCGCCCGCACTGCTCAAGACCCAACGGGTGAGCGCATTCCGTGACTGGTTCATGGACGAAATCGCCCTGTTCCGTACCGAATACATGCAACTGGAGCGGGCGCACACGATTGCCGCCTGAACCACGCGGCCAGAAGCCGCGGGCACCGTCACAACACCACGGTCACCATCGGATGAGCGGTCAAGGCGCGGTAGATATCGTCGAGATGGGCGCGGCTCGTCGCTCGCACGGTCACCGTCAGACCGAGGTAATTGCCCGCCCGGGACGGCCGCATTTCAATGCGCGCGGCGTCGAACTCGGCATCGAATTGCTGCATCAGTTGAGCAATGCTTTGCGCAAACTCAGGCTGCATCCTGCCCATCACCTTGATGGGAAAATCGCACGGGAATTCGAGCAGGGTTTCGTTGACGGGACTCATGGGTTTTCCTTGGCGCGCCCAAGCCTGGCGCGCAACAGCTTACAAAAAATTTGGCCCGGCATGGGGGGCGCCGCCGATGCCGATCCTGGATGCCATTGATGCGGGCCGATTCTCACTTTTTCAAGAACTTCAATCGCAGGGCATCCCAAGCACGTCCCAGAATGCCGGCCTGCGGCACATCCTGCAGCGCCACCACCGGGAACGAAGCGACCCGCTTGCCATCGGCCGTGATGTTCACCGTACCGACCACCGCACCCTTGGCCAACGGCGCGATCAGCGGCGCGCGCACTTCCAGCACAGGCTTGATTTTATCGCCCAGCCCCTTGGGAAGGGTGACGAAGGTGTCCTTGTCGACGCCGATCTCGACGGTATTGGCCCGGCCTTTCCAGATGCGCGGCTTGGCGATCGCCTGGCCCGCCCCATACACGCGCAGCGTGTCGAAGCTCTGATAGGCGTAGTTCAACGCGCTGAGCGTGTCCTGCACCCGGGCACGTTCGGTGGTGTTGCCCACTGCGATGGCCAGCACGCGTCGATCCACACCCGGCACATTCGGCATGGGCCGATGCGCGGAGGCAATCAGACAATAGCCCGCCTCCTCGGTATGCCCGGTCTTGAGACCGTCGACCGTCGGATCCAGGAACAACAGGCGATTCCGGTTCCATTGACGAATATGGTTATAGGTGAACGACTTGACCGCATAAATCGGGTAGTACTCGGGAAAATCCTCGATCAACCGGGCCGACAGAATCGCCAGGTCGGCAACCGTCGTGTAGTTCTGCGGATCGGGCAGGCCGTCGACATTCACATAATGCGTATTCTTCAGTCCCAGCCGCTTGGCCTCATGATTCATCATGTTGACGAAGTTCGCCTGTGAACCGCCAATCAGCTCGGCCAGCGCAATCGTCGCGTCGTTGCCCGACTGCACGATCATGCCGTACACCAGATCATGCACGCTGACCGGTTTGCCCGCTTCGATGAAGGTGCGCGATTCGTCAGCCCCGACCGAGCGCACGGACTCGCTTGGCCGCACCGTCTGAGTCATCGAGATACTTTTATTCTTGAGTGCCTCGAACACCAGATAAGAAGTCATCAGTTTGGCCAGCGAGGCGGGCGGGATGCGCTTATCGGGATTGCCTTGCGCCAGGATCTGGCCACTCGTCAGATCGCTGATCAGCCAAGCCTTGGCGCTCATCGGCGGTGGCGGAACCTGCGCCTGCGCAGTCAACGAAACGGCAACGAGCGTCGCAACGCAAGCGACGCGGGAAAACGCGGTGGAAATATTCATTGGCGATTCACGAAACAGGGTGCTAAGGCAGTAGCCATCGAATGTCTGACTACTTCGGCGGGGGCGCCGCCGTCAGACAATCCACACCAACCATTAGTTCAGCGAATGATATTCCCCGCACCTGGGCGGGCACCATGAGATGTTCCGAGCCAGTCCAACCGGCACTTTTGCGCGCCTGCCGGGCTTCGCCGCTCAGCCGTTCGATGAAACCCCGTCAGGGAGCATCGATCAGCAGGCGTTCGACGATCTTGCCGTTGACCAGATGACTATCGACGATCTCGTCGATATCGGTTTCGTCCACGTAGGTGTACCAGACACCTTCCGGATAAACCACCACGGTCGGCCCGTCTTCGCATCGGTCCAGGCAACCGGCCTTGTTGATGCGCACCTGGCCCGGCCCCGCCAGGCCGAGGGCCTTGACGCGCTTTTTCGCATACTCCTGCATCGCTTGCGCGTTGCAGTTCGCGCAACTCGGACGCGGCGCATCGGGTTCGCGCTGGTTCAGGCAAAAGAAGACGTGATGCCGGTAATACTGGGACATGGGAAAAGGGGGCCTAAGCATGCGATATCAATGGATACGATCCATTCTAACCGAGCCACGCAAAATCAGTGCGCCGTGCCTGGACAGGCGGCTCACGGCTTGTCCGGCGGGAGTCTGGGGTGACCCCGGTGAGTCGGGTCGAACATCGCCAACAAATAAACCAGCGCCAAATAGGGCCAGATCAAATCGATCCACCGCGCCAGCACGTTGAAATGCAGATATTGTCCCTGGCGCCACGCATCGAGCGCCATCTGATAGTAGGGGTTGGCCGGCAGCACATTGACCAGCAACAAACCCGCCGACAGGGCCAGCAGGGCAACGCAACCCCGCATGCCGCGCGGCAGCCGGACCGTCAGCAGAAGAAGAACCAAACCGCTCGTCAGGCCCAGCACGGCGCCCGGCGTCACCCAGTCAAATGCCTGGGCCGGGGAAAATTGCAGCGCGGCGGCAGCCGTCTTGACGGCGATTCCTGCGCTCAGCAAGGCCAGTATCAGGCGCAAACGCGGCGCCGCGCGGCGCATCGACAGGGTCGGCAACAGGCCCGCCACGAGCGTGCCGCTGGCTGCCACCATGGTCTCCCAGGCAAACTGTCCGGTGATTGGATCGAGGGTCGCGACATAGCGTTGCAGGCGCGCCAACCCGGGCACCCAGCCAAGCAGCGTGCCGGTCGCGCCGGGGTCCAGGCTCAACCAGATCTGGCGCACCAGGGCGCCCGTGCCGAACAGAAATTGCTGCGGATAGGCCTGCGCCAGCGGCCACAGGCCAAGCAGCGCCAGTGCGGCGCTGGCGCGCCGGTCGAACCAGGCCAGACGCCAATGGCGCAGCCAGCCGCGATCGAGCAACGGACTGGCCAGCGGCGCGGCAATCGCACCGCCGATCAGCGCGCCCAACGCGTTGGTCGCCAGATCGACGTTGGACGACACGCGTGACGGCAAATAGGTCTGCAAGGACTCCATCGCCCCCGACAGCACAAGCCCCGCGGCAAATGCCGCAAATACGGCCCTGGCGCCGCGCCAGGCCGGATGCAATGCCAGAACCACGGCGATGCCCAGCGGCAGATAGCCGAGCACGTTGACGATCACGTCGAACCAGGTCAGATAACGCGGCAACGGCGCCAGCACGAAATCGAACGGGCCGACCGTGGCGCCCTGCCAGTCGAACGGATACAGGCTGGCGTAGACCATCAGCACCACCAGCGCCAGCAGGGCCTGGCGCACCAACGGCGAAGCGCGGCGCTGCCAGGGCTTCACCGAACCCCCGCTCACGGTTCGCGCCTGCCGCGCATCACGACAGCGGCACGGTGGCGAGCCACCGCACCAGTTCGGCCTGGGCCGCGTCGGTAGCAGCTCGCAATGCAGCCACGCCGCCGCGGGCGTCGTTGCTAGGCGCCGGTCGAGTGACATGCAGGGTGGTTTGCGCGACCAGTTTGTCACGATCGAAAACGCTGGCGCGCAGCACGACCGCGCCGTGACTGCGGCTACGACTGTCGAACACCTGCGTGAATTCGTCCAGCTCGATCTTCAGCAGCGGCGCCGCCACCGGGTCGCCGGCATTGAGCACGCTGCGCTGGCTCGCCAGCCGCGCTCGCAGGCGCTCGCCGAACAGGCGCTGGGGCGGCGCCAGCCACCGGCTGTCGGCATAGGCACG
>JAGXBI010000148.1 GCA_018971155.1 Burkholderiales bacterium | reverse complement strand
AGCTGCAGGGCGTCGGGGGAGAATTGCCATGACTCCAGAAAGATTTCAGACCCTTGTCGAGACCTATGGCGCCGATGAGCGCCATTGGCCCCGCGACGAACGTGTCGATGCGCAGCGTTGGGCCGCCCGGCATCGCGCCGCAGCCGACGAAATGCTTGCCGCGGCCGCCAGCCTGGACGATTTGCTCGCCGCGCACCGGGTCGCGCCGCCCGACAGCGCGTTGATGCGGCGCATTGTTGCCGGCGCGCCCAGGCGCATGCTGATCGAGCGCGCGCAGATCTGGTGGTCGAGCGCCATTTTCGCGGGTGCGGGTGTTGCCGG
Source organism: Burkholderiales bacterium (assembly GCA_018971155.1). Taxonomy (GTDB): domain Bacteria; phylum Pseudomonadota; class Gammaproteobacteria; order Burkholderiales; family Burkholderiaceae; genus Pandoraea. Next base: position 8,048 of record JAGXBI010000148.1, on the reverse strand, counting down.
CGCGCTGGCCGGCGCGCTTATCGTGTCGTTTTTTCTCGTGAGCAACGAGCCGTCGGCCGGGCATTACGGGGGTGAGCCGCTGACCTCGTTCAGCGGCTCGGTGCAGCAATGGGGGGGATGATGAACGATCGGACCGTCAAGTTTTTTTTGGTGGGCTCGCTGGTATTGAACGCCTTTTTGCTCGGGGGCATCGTCGGCGGCGGTTATCAATGGCTCACCGCACACCGCCCTGGCCTGGTCGCGCACGCGCCGCCGCGTTACGCGCTGCGCTTCGCGGCCGACGAGCTGCCAGCGCAGCGCCAGCATGAGTTTATCGCCGCCCTCAAGGCCGCACGCCGGGACGGACGGGAGTTTGCCCGGCAAGGACGCGAGGGGCGCCGCGAAGTACTCGCCTTGCTGGGCGCGCCCCAACTCGACCGCAACGCGCTGGAAGCCGCGCTCGAGCGCACCCGGCAGGCCGACATGGCCCTGCGCACGCGTGTCGAGAACAGCGTGGTGGATTATGCCGCGAGCCTGCCGCCCGAGCAGCGCAAAGTGTTTGCCGAAGGACTCGCGCGCAGCGGCCAGTGGCGGCAACCGCCGAAGCGGCAGCCCCCGCGCAACTGACCCGGATCGCAAAGGCGTGGCGACGGATTCTTTGCGCCGCCGCGTTTAATGGCAATACAACCGGTCGAAGGAGCGTTTGATGATCGACGAGACCCACCAGTCGGGCATGACGGCCGCGGCGATTGCCGTCAATCGTTTCGGCCTGGGAGCCCGGGCCGACGAAGCCGCGCCTGAGCATCCCAAAGCGTGGCTGCTGCGGCAGTTCGACGCCTACCAGGCGTTGCCCCCGGCGCTGGCGGGCCAATCCGGCAGCGTCGCCCTGGCGACCGAGCTCGGCAACCGCCGGCAGCAAATCCGGCAAAGCGCCGCGGCCGATAAGCCAGCGGCCAGAAAAGCGCTGAATCAGGCCATGCGCGGCGCGTATCGCGCCGCCGTCGATGCACGCTTCGACAACGCGCTGCACACGCCGGCGCCGTTCGTCGAGCGCCTGGTGTACTTCTGGTCGAATCACTTCGCCGTGTCGGCCGACAACCCTGTCGTAGCGGGGTTGGCCGGATCTTTCGAGACCGAGGCGATCAGGCCGCATGTGCTCGGACGCTTCGAAGACATGCTGCTGGCCGTCGAGCAGCATCCTGCCATGCAGATTTTCCTGAACCAGACGAACTCCATCGGGCCCGACAGCATGGCAGCCCGGCGTGCCCAGGCGCTGCACCCGGGACGCAGGTTCGGGCTGAACGAAAACCTCGGCCGCGAAATCATGGAGCTGCATACCCTTGGAGTGCGCAGCGGCTATACGCAGGCCGACGTGACGGAGTTCTCGCGCGCGCTCACCGGCTGGAGTATCGTGCGGCCGGCCGAAGCCGAGCGTCTCGGGCGTGCGCCAGGCACTTTTATTTTTCGGGCAGCGGTGCACGAACCCGGCGCGCGCCACGTCATGGGGCGAACCTACGACCAGGCCGGCGAGGCGCAACCGCTGGCGATTCTGCGCGACTTCGCCGCGTCGCCCGCCACTGCGCATCATCTGGCCGAGGAACTCGCCCGCCACTTTGTCGCCGACACGCCGCCGCCAGCCTTGGTGGGGCGTCTGGCTGACACTTTCCTGCGCAGCCGCGGCGATCTGCCGACGCTCTATCGGACCCTGGTGCAGGCCCCCGAAGCGTGGTCGCCGAACGCGAAAAAATTCAAGACGCCATGGGAATGGGCGGTTTCATCATGGCGCGGACTGGGCTTCGCGGATCTGGGCCGGATGCACGCCGCGCCGCTGCTGCGCCAGTTGGGGCAGCCGGTCTGGCAGCCCGGATCGCCCGCCGGCTACGACGACATCGCGGCCAGTTGGGCCGCGCCCGACGCGCTGGTGCGCCGCGTCGAGTTCGCGCGACGCCTGGCCGCTCGGGTGGGCGATCGGCGCGACCCGCGTGCGCTGGGCAAGACATTGCTGCTGGGCTCGCTCAGCCCCTCGACCGCGACGGCCGTGGCCCATGCGGATACGGCCGCGACCGGCCTGGCATTGCTGCTGGTGTCGCCGGATTTTCTCAGGAGATAACCGCCATGGTGTCCCGTCGCAAATTCATTTCGCTCACCGCCGCCGGCGCTGGGGCGATACTGGTCTCGCCGCAACTGGTGTTCGCCAACGTGCAGACCGAGCATCGTTTCGTTTTCGTGATCCAGCGCGGCGCCGCCGATGGACTGAGCACCGTGGTGCCCTACGGCGACCCGGCCTATGCGGGGTTGCGCGCCGAATTGGCCATCGACGCGGCCTCCGCCATCAAGCTCAACGGCCTGTTCGCACTGCATCCGTCGCTGGTGGAGACCGGCAGGATGTACGCGGCCGGGCAGGCGCTGTTCGTGCACGCGGTGGCCTCGCCGTACCGGCAGCGCTCGCATTTCGACGGCCAGAACGTATTGGAGAGCGGCGGCACCGCGCCGTACCAGCTCAAGGACGGCTGGCTCAACCGGCTGGTGACGTTGCTGCCCGCGACCCGCGAAGGCGCGATTGCGCTGGCACCGACGGTGCCGCTGGCGCTGCGTGGCCGGATCGAAGTGGCGTCCTACGCGCCGTCGGCATTGCCCTCGGCGCCCGATGACCTGCTCATGCGGGTGTCGCAACTTTATCAACATGATGCTCAGTTGCATCCGTTGTGGGCCTCGGCGATGCAAACACGGGCGCTGGCCGGTGATATGCATGCGCGGCAGGATCCGGCCGGGCTCGGCAAGCTGGCGGCGAAGTTCCTGACGCGTCCCGATGGCCCGCGCATCGCGATGATCGAGACCGGCGGGTGGGATACGCACGATGCGCAGAATCCGCGTCTGGCCGCGCGCTTGAAGGCACTCGACACGATGCTCGCGGCCCTGCGCGATGAACTCGGCCCCGTGTGGCGCAACACCACGGTGCTGGTGGCCACCGAGTTCGGCCGCACCGCCGCGGCCAATGGCACGAGCGGAACCGACCATGGCACCGGCGCGGTGGCGATGCTGGTGGGCGGTGCGGTCAAGGGCGGGCGTGTGTTGGGGGACTGGCCGGGACTCGGCGCCGGCGCCCTGTATCAGAACCGCGATCTCAAGCCGACCACCGCACTCGACGCACTGATCGCCGCGGCGGCCGCGCAAAGCCTGGGATTGGATAGCGAACGGGTTGCACGCACGCTGTTTCCCGCGGCCGACATGCGCGGCGCACCGGGTGATTTGATCCGGACCTGAAATCTTTCATGTCAACCAGGAGAATCTCGATGAAGCGCCATCCCCGTATGACCCGCTGGTGCCTTGCACTGGCTTGCTGTGCAGCGCTCGGCGGTTGTGTCGTGGCACCCGCGCGCCCGCCGCAACCCGCGCCGCGCGTGGAGGTGGTGCCGGTCGCGCCGGTGCCCGGCTATCACTGGGTGCGTGGTCACTACCGATGGAATGGCTATCGCTGGGTTTGGGTTCGCGGCCACTGGGCACCCTGATCGAAACCGCACCCGCCCCCTGCTTTCCCAATGCTCCGTTCGCGGAGCATTTTTTTCGCGAGCTCGCACTGCCCCGTCCCCATGCAATCGCGCATGTCAATGACGATAACGATTCGTTACAGCGCCTTGGTGCGACAGCGTACATAATGGGGCATTCCATTTCCCGTATCGTGACGGTGTGGCGTCTGGCGCCGCAACGCCGCGCTGCGGCGCACACTCATTCTCTAGACCTCAAGGAGCTTGACGATGCAACTCGGCATGATTGGATTGGGACGCATGGGCAGTGACATGGCACGGCGCCTGATGAAGCATGGTCACGAGTGCGTCGTGCATGACGTGCATCCGCAAGCTGTCCGGGCGCTGCAAGCGCAAGGCGCTGCCGGCGCCGATTCGCTGCAAGATCTCGTCTCGCAGCTTGGCCGGCCGCGCGCGATCTGGCTGATGCTGCCGGCCGCGGTGGTCGACGACGAACTGGCAAAGCTTCTGCCTTTGCTGGAGTCCGGCGACATCGTGATCGATGGCGGCAACTCCTACTACCGGGACGACATCCGGCGCGGCAAGATGCTGGCCTCGAGCGGCGTGCATTACGTCGACGTCGGCACCAGCGGCGGCGTGTTCGGACGGGAGCGCGGCTATTGCCTGATGATCGGCGGCGAGACGGACGTCGTGCAGCATCTGGGTCCGGTGTTCATGGCGCTGGCGCCGGGTGCCGCAGCCGCCCCGGCAACGCCGAGCCGCCGCGCGGGGCGCGGCACCGCGGATCAGGGATATTTGCACTGCGGGCCGCACGGCGCGGGACATTTCGTAAAGATGGTGCACAACGGCATCGAATATGGCCTGATGGCCGCCTATGCCGAAGGGTTGAACATCCTGCGTCAGGCCGATGTCGGCACGCGCGCGAGCGACACCGATGCGGAGACCACGCCGCTCAGGCATCCTGAGTATTATCAGTATCACTTCGATTTGCCGGAGATCGCCGAAGTCTGGCGGCGCGGCAGCGTCATCGGCTCGTGGCTGCTCGATCTGACCGCCGATGCGCTGCACGGCGATCCGGCGCTGGAAAAATTCCAGGGCCGGGTGTCGGATTCGGGCGAAGGCCGCTGGACCCTGATGGCCGCCATCGAGGAGGCGGTGCCCGCACCGGTCTTGAGCGCGGCACTCGACGGGCGCTTTGGCTCGCGTGGCGGCGCCGAGTTCGCCAACAAGGTTTTGTCGGCCATGCGCAGCGAGTTCGGCGGGCATGCCGAGAAACCGGCCGGCAAATCGGGGACGTGATGCATGTCGTCCCTTCGGCCGGTATTGCTGCCGGCTTTGCTGATGCATTATCCTTGCGCGGGTTTGCGCGCCATGCCGGCGCGAGAGCGGCCGATGCGCGGCAACGCGAGGCGGCGCGATTTCCCGAGCCACGTCGGCATGACGCGATGCGCGCGGTCGAAACCAGGGGCGTCCAGGCAGGCGCGGCAACCCCACACGAAAAGGAATAGTCGAAGATGAGCGACGAGGTGCAGACTCACTCGCCGAGATTAACGCAAAGCCCGGCATGGCAGGCGCTGGCTGCGCATTGCCAGACGTTGCGCGGCCAGCATCTGCGACAGCTGTTCGCCGACGACCCCAAGCGCGGCGAACGCCTGGCGCTCGAAGCCTGCGGCTTCTATTTCGATTATTCGAAAAACCGCGTTACGTCTGAGACGCTGGGGTTGCTGATTGCGCTGGCCGACAGCTGCGGGCTGCGCGAACGCATCGACGCGATGTTCTCGGGGCACAAGATCAACGCCACCGAGCGGCGCGCCGTGCTGCACACGGCGCTGCGCGCGCCCCGCGATGCGAGCGTGATGCTCGACGGCGAGGACGTGGTGCCGCAGGTGCATGCGGTGCTCGACAGGATGGCGGCCTTCACGCGCCAGATTCACGAAGGGCAATGGCGGGGCTACACCGGCGAGCCGATCCGCAACGTGGTCAATATCGGCATCGGCGGCTCCGATCTGGGCCCGGTAATGGCGTTCGAGGCGCTGCGCCATTACAGCCGGCGCGATATGACGTTCCGCTTTGTATCGAACGTCGACGGCACCGATTTCGCGGAAGCCACGCGTGACCTGAATCCGGCCCAGACGCTGTTCGTGGTTTGCTCGAAGAGCTTCAAGACGCTCGAGACGCTGACCAACGCTCGCTCGGCACGCGCCTGGCTGCTGCACAAGCTGGTCGATGAGCGCGCCGTGGCCAAGCATTTCGTCGCGGTATCGACCCATGCCGAGGGGGTCGCCGAGTTCGGCATCGACACCGATCACATGTTCGAGATGTGGGACTGGGCCGGCGGGCGCTATTCGATGGATTCGGCAATCGGCCTGTCGACCATGCTGGCCATCGGCGAGTCGAATTTTCGCGCCATGCTGGACGGGTTTCGGGCGATGGACGAGCATTTCCGCACGGCGCCCTTCGCACGCAACCTGCCTGTGCTGATGGGGCTGATTGCCCTGTGGAACAATAACTTCCTGGGTGCCGAGACCGTCGCGGTGCTGCCCTACGAGCAGTACCTCAAGCGCTTCCCGGCCTATCTGCAGCAATTGACGATGGAGAGCAACGGCAAGCACGTCACGCTGGACGGCGCACACGTGGACTACGCCACCGGCCCGATCTACTGGGGCGAGCCGGGTACCAACGGCCAGCATTCGTTCTACCAGCTGATCCACCAGGGCACGCGACTGGTGCCGTGCGATTTCATCGGCTTCGGCCAGGCACTGCAGCCCGTGCCTGCGCAGGGTGGCGGCGACCAGCACGACCTGCTGATCGCCAACCTGATCGCGCAGGGCGAGGCGCTGGCCTTCGGCAAGACCGCCGAGGAAGTGCGCGCCGAAGGCACGCCGGAAGCGCTGGTGCCGCACCGCACCTTCGAAGGCAACCGGCCCAGCAGCACCCTCCTCGCCGAGCGCCTAAGCCCGTTTACACTCGGCAGCCTGATCGCACTGTACGAGCACAGCGTGTTCGTGCAGGGCGTGATCTGGGACATCGACTCGTTCGACCAGTGGGGCGTGGAGCTGGGCAAGCAGCTGGCCAAGACCACCATCGCCGAACTGGTGGCCAAGGACGAGCCCAGGCTCGCGCACGACAGCTCGACCAACGCGCTGATCCGCCGCTATCGCGCGCTGCGCGATGGCAGGTCGACGCAAGCGGGCGCGTGAGCCGCAACCGCACGAAGGTTTTCATGAACACTCATCCCGGCGCAGGCCGGCATGACCGCAAAAGCACAGCTTTCGAGACCCCATGAGCCAGCAGATCAGCCCGCTCGCCGGCCAGCCGGCACCCGCCTCCATCCTCGTCGACATCCCGCGGTTGCTGGCCGCGTACCACGAGCTGAAGCCGGACCCAACGGTCCCGGCGCAGCGCGTGGCGTTCGGCACCTCGGGCCATCGCGGCTCGTCGTTCGAGCGCAGCTTCAACGAGGACCACATCCTCGCGGTGAGCCAGGCGATCTGCGAGTACCGCACGGGCAAGGGCATCGACGGTCCGCTGTTCATCGGCGCCGACACGCACGCGCTGTCGCAGCCCGCATTCGAGAGCGCGCTGGAAGTACTGGCCGCGAACGGTGTGCAGGCGATGGTCTCCGCGGGCGGCGAGTTCACGCCCACGCCGGCAGTGTCGCACGCCATCCTGGTCTACAACCGCGGGCGCAGTACGGGCCTCGCCGACGGCATCGTCATCACGCCCTCGCACAACCCGCCCGCCGACGGCGGCTTCAAGTACAACCCGCCCAACGGCGGCCCCGCCGACACCGACATCACCAAGTGGGTGGAGAACCGCGCCAACGCGCTGCTGGAAAGCGGTCTGCGCGAAGTGCGGCGCATGCCGTATGCGCAGGCGCGCCGTGCCGCCACCACGCACGAACACGATTACCTCGACAGCTACGTCGCCGACCTCGCCAACGTGGTGGACTTCGACGCGATCCGCGTTGCAGGCGTGCGACTCGGCGTCGATCCGCTGGGCGGCGCAGGCGTGCACTACTGGGCGGCGATCGCCGAACGCCATCGCATCGCCATCGACGTGCTGAGCGAGACGGTCGACCCGCAGTTCGCCTTCATGAGCGTGGACTGGGACGGCAAGATCCGCATGGATCCCTCGTCGGGCTACGCGATGCAGCGCCTGATCGGCCTGCGCGACAAGTACGAAGTGGCCTGCGCCTGCGACACCGACCACGACCGCCACGGCGTGGTGACGCGCTCGGCCGGGCTGATGCCCGCCAACCACTACCTCACCGTGCTGGTGGATTACCTCTACCGCCACCGTCCGCGGTGGAGCGCGCAGGCCGCGGTGGGCAAGACCGTGGTAAGCACCGCGCTGATCGACCGCGTGGCGCAGCGACTGGGCCGCCGGCTCTACGAAGTGCCGGTCGGCTTCAAGTGGTTCGCACCCGGCCTGCACGACGGCACGCTGGGCTTCGGCTGCGAGGAAAGCGCCGGCGCCTCGCTGCTGCGCATGGACGGCGGTGCATGGAGCACCGACAAGGACGGCCTGGTGCCGGGCTTGCTCGCCGCGGAAATCACCGCGCGCGAAGGCCGCGATCCCGGC
>JAGXBI010000147.1 GCA_018971155.1 Burkholderiales bacterium | reverse complement strand
CGCCCGGCGATTCGCCTGGGCGCCGACGACAACCCGTTCGTGAGCGGCGATCTCGACGAGGCCGACTCTCCGGTCCTGCACACGCGGCGCGCCGACCTGCACGGGCGCACGCCGACGCAACGCGAGTATCTCAAGCAGATCCTGTCGCACGACGTAACCTTCGGGATTGGCCCGGCCGGCACCGGCAAGACCTATCTGGCGGTCGCCTGTGCGGTCGATGCGCTCGAGCGCGACGCGGTCAAGCGCATCGTCCTGACCCGGCCGGCGGTCGAAGCCGGCGAGCGGTTGGGTTTCCTGCCCGGCGATCTGGCCCAGAAGGTCGACCCCTATCTGCGGCCGCTGTACGATGCCCTGTACGACCTGCTCGGCTTCGACAAGACCCAGAAGATGTTCGAGCGGCAAATGATCGAGATCGCGCCACTGGCCTACATGCGGGGTCGCACCCTGAATCACGCCTTCATTATTTTGGATGAAGCGCAAAATACCACGCCGGAACAGATGAAAATGTTCCTCACACGGATTGGTTTCGGCAGCAAGGCCGTCGTCACCGGAGACACCACGCAGGTCGATCTGCCGCGCGGCCACAAAAGCGGCCTGATGGAAGCCCAGCACATTCTGAAGAACGTCCGCGGCATTGCGATGACGCGCTTCTCGAGCGTCGACGTCGTGCGCCACCCGCTGGTCGCCCGGATCGTCGAGGCGTATGACGAGCACGCCCGCCACGCCGAAGCCGGTCTCGATGTGCCCGACGGCGTGGGCGACACCAAGCGCAGCCGCTGATGACTCGCGCTCACGCCCTGAAGCTTACCGTGCAGTTCGCCACTGCGGATTGGCCCGCGCACAAGGCGATACTGCCGCGCGCGACGCTGAGCGGCTGGGTCAAGGCCGCCCTGTTTGCCGACGCCGCGCTGACGCTGCGCTTCGTCGACGCCGACGAGGGCCGAACGCTGAACCGAACCTATCGTGGCAAGGACTACGCCACCAATGTCCTGACCTTCGCCTACGCGGAATCCGAGAGCGACCCGGTCAGCGGCGATATCGTGCTGTGCTGCCCGGTGGTCGAGCGCGAAGCCCGGGAACAGGGCAAGGAATTGCGCGCGCACTACGCCCATCTGATCGTCCACGGCGTGCTGCACGCACAGGGCTATGACCACCAAACCGAGGCCGAGGCCGCTGAAATGGAAGGCATCGAAACCGAGCTGCTGACCGGCCTGGGTTTTCCCGACCCCTACCTCGAACCCGCGCCCGCAGATCCGAAAGGCCCCCCCGCAATACAGTCATGAATCGCCCGGCCTACCCACCCGATCTCGGTATTGCGCGCCACCTGAGCCAGGAAGAAATGGCCGCTTCGCTCGATCAAGCGCTGCGGCATTGGGACGGCAAAGACGATATCTGGTTATTCGCCTACGGCTCGCTGATCTGGAATCCGGGCGTTCCCGTGGTCGAAACCCGCCGCGCCAAAGTCTTCGGCTACCACCGCGGCCTCTACCTGTGGTCGCGGGTCAATCGCGGCACGCCCGAACAGCCTGGCCTGGTGCTCGCGCTCGACCGGGGCGGCTCCTGCAATGGGCTGGCGATGCGCCTGAGCGCCGATCAGGCGCGCAGCCATCTGTCAACGCTGTGGTACCGCGAGATGGCCATGGGGTCGTACAACCCCGCCTGGCTGCGCTGCACGCTCGCCACCGGACACGCCACACGCGCCCTGGCCTTCGTGATGCGGCGCGACGTCAAGACTTACGCCGGCCGGCTCAACGACGACCTGATCCGTCACGTATTCCGCCGCGCGCAAGGGCGCTACGGCACCACCCACGATTACGTCGCCCGTACCGTACAGGCCCTGCGAGAGGCCGACATGCCCGACCGGGCACTCGAAGCCATCCTGCGACGCTGCCGCTAGCGATGCCGTGACATGTGATTAGTGTATCCTTGAGACTCTCTTGTTAACGCCCGCGCCCGGAAGTGATGGACGCACAGTCATGACCGACCCCTACCCCAGTCGCAAACCCGTGGACAAACCGCGCTCCCTGCTGGAGCGCTTGACCGACCTCATTTCTCCCGAACCCGAATCTCGCGCCGAATTGCTGGAAATTCTCCAGGACGCGCACGAGCGCAACCTGGTGGACGCCGACTCCCTGGCCATGATCGAGGGAGTGTTCCAGGTCGCCGAGTTGTGTGCCCGCGACATCATGGTGCCGCGCGCGCAAATGGATGCGGTCAACATCGCCGAGACGCCCGACCAGTTCCTGCCCTTCGTGCTGGAACAGGCGCACTCGCGCTATCCGGTCTACGAGGGCAACCGCGACAACATCATCGGCATCCTGCTGGCCAAGGACCTGCTGCGCTGCTACGTCAACCAGGACTTCGACGTGCGCGACATGCTGCGGCCGGCCGTGTTCATTCCCGAATCGAAACGTCTGAACGTGCTGCTGCACGACTTCCGCGTCAACCGTAACCACATCGCCATCGTGGTCGACGAATACGGCGGCGTGGCCGGATTGATCACCATCGAGGACGTCCTCGAGCAGATCGTCGGCGACATCGAGGACGAATACGATTTCGACGAGGAAGAAGACAACATCATTGCCGCGCCGGACGGCAGCTACCGCATCCGCGCCCTGACCGAAATCGAGCAGTTCAATGAAGCGTTCGGCACCCAGTTGCACGATGACGAAAACGATACGATCGGCGGCCTGGTGACGCACCAGTTCGGTCGGGTACCCCGGCGCGGCGAGCGCATCCGCATCAACAACCTGCTGTTCGAGGTGCTGCGCGCCGACGGCCGGCAAGTTCATGTCCTGCTGATCCGAAAGACCCCGCCGGCCCAACCCGTGACACAGGAATAAAACATGCGCGTGACAACGGCGACACTGCCGCGCACCCGGCAGGGCTGGTCGTATGCCACGATCGGCGCGGCGTGCGGCGTGCTTCACATGCTGGCCTTCGCGCCGCGCGACTGGTGGTGGCTGGAAATCGCCGCCCTGGCCGGCCTCTATGCGCTGATCGAGCGCGGCGCCAGCGTGCGCCAGGCCATCGTCAGCGGCTGGGCCTTCGGCCTGGGCTGGTTTCTGGCCGGCATCTGGTGGTTATACGTCAGCATGCACACGTATGGCGCCATGCCGGCGCCCATCGCCGGCCTGGCGGTGGTGCTGTTCGCAATTTACCTGGCACTCTTCCCCGCGTTGGCCGCTGGCCTGAGCAGAAGCCTTGCGCCGCGTCCGGGCGTGCGCCGCATCCTGTGTTTCGCTGCCGCATGGCTGTTATCGGAGTGGTTGCGCGGCACCCTGTTTACCGGCTTCCCGTGGCTTGCCAGCGGCTACGCGCATACCGACGGCCCGCTCGCCGGCTACGCACCGGTGGTCGGCATGTATGGCGTGAGCGCCGCCGCAGCCGGCAGTGCCGCGCTGCTCGCCACGTTATGCCGCCCCGGCATGCCGCTCGCGCGGCGCCTGATGCCTTTGCTGGCCCTGCTGGCCGTGGGCGGGCTCGGCTCGGGCCTGTCGCATGTTGCCTGGACGCATCCGAGCCACCAGCCGATCTCGGTGCGCCTGCTGCAAGGCGACGTCCCGCAGGAAATGAAATTCGAGCGCAGCGGCGTCGAGCAAGCCATGCGCCTCTACCGCGACATGATCGTGGCCAAGCCGGCCGACCTGATCGTCACCCCGGAAACCGCCTTCCCGGTGCTGCTGCAACAGATTCCCGACGATGTCGCCACGCCGATACGGACGTTTGCCGACGCCACCGGCTCGCACATCCTGCTGGGTGCGGTCGGCGACACGCTCACGCCGCAGGGCCCGACCGACTTCACCAACAGCCTGTTCGGACTCAACCCCGGCAGCCAGACGCTTTACCGCTACGACAAGCATCATCTGGTGCCATTCGGCGAATTCGTGCCCTTCGGCTTTCGCTGGTTCGTCGACCTGATGAAGATCCCGCTGGGCGACTTCCATCGCGGCGACGCGATCCAGCCCAGTTTTGCCGTCGGCCCGAACCGCATTGCCGGCGACATCTGCTATGAAGACCTGTTCGGTGAAGAGATCGCGCGCACCTTGCGACACCAGGCCGAGCCCGCCGACGTGCTGGTCAACGCATCGAATCTGGCCTGGTTCGGCAACACCATCGCGCTCGACCAGCATCTGCAGATCGCCCGCATGCGGTCGCTGGAGACCGGGCGCCCGATGCTGATGGCCACCAACACCGGCGCGACGGCCATCATCGAGGCCAGCGGCCAGATCCAGGCGGCTTTGCCGCGCGAGACGCCCGGCGTGCTCGAAGGTTCGGTGCAACCCTACGCCGGTCTCACGCCATACATCCGTTTGGGCAACTGGCCGGCGCTGATTCTGGCCGTGCTGGTGCTCGGCGCCGCCGCCGGCATCGCAAAACGTAGCAAAACCCGCTAAAATTCAATGTTTTAGCAACAGGCGCCAGCCCGCGACCGCGGCCGGGCGAGCGCGCCTGAATCGACTTGCCGCGCGAACTCATCATGCTCACCTTTCAACAGGTCATCCTGACCCTCCAGGATTACTGGGACAAACAGGGCTGCGCGCTGCTGCAACCCTATGACATGGAAGTCGGGGCCGGCACCTCCCATACTGCAACGTTCCTGCGAGCCATCGGCCCGGAACCCTGGCGTGCGGCCTACGTACAGCCGTCGCGCCGCCCCAAGGACGGCCGGTACGGCGAAAACCCCAATCGGCTGCAGCATTACTACCAGTATCAGGTCGTGCTCAAGCCGGCGCCGGAAAACATCCTCGATCTTTACCTGGGTTCGCTGCGGGCGCTCGGGCTCGACCTGACGCAAAACGACGTGCGCTTCGTCGAAGACGACTGGGAGAACCCGACGCTGGGCGCCTGGGGTCTTGGCTGGGAAGTGTGGCTCAACGGCATGGAAGTCACGCAATTCACCTATTTCCAGCAAGTCGGCGGCATCGACTGCAAGCCCGTGCTGGGCGAGATCACCTACGGCCTCGAACGGCTGGCCATGTATCTGCAGAAAGTCGAGAACGTCTACGACCTGGTCTGGACGCAATGGGAAGAGAACGGCCAGCAGCGCCGCCTGACCTATGGCGACGTATTTCATCAGAACGAGGTCGAGCAATCGACCTACAACTTCGAATTTTCGAATGCCGAACTGCAATTCGGCTTCTTCGACAACTACGAATCCGAGGCCAGGCGGCTCATCGAAGCGCAACTGGCCTTGCCCGCCTATGAAATGATTCTCAAGGCGGCACACGCCTTCAACCTGCTCGACGCGCGCGGCGCCATTTCGGTCACCGAGCGCGCGGCCTATATCGGCCGCATCCGCGCCCTGTCGCGCCTGGTGGCGCAAGCTTATTTCGACTCGCGCGCCAAACTCGGCTTCCCGATGTGGTCGTGGGACGGCGCCGACGCCGACACGCTCGCGAAAGAATACGGTGACATCTACACGGCGGCCATGACGGTGCGCTCCGGAGCTGCAGTCGCATGAGTCATAACACCCCCCTCCCGCTGCTGGTTGAATTATTGACCGAGGAACTGCCGCCCAAGGCGCTGGCCCGCCTGGGTGACGCCTTCGCGCAAGGCATCGAGCGCGGCCTGAAAGAGCGCGGCCTGTTGCCGCCCGAGGCGCTCGCAACACCATTCGCGACACCGCGGCGACTTGCCGTGAGTTTCGATGCCGTGCTGGGCAAGGCCCCCGATACGGCGATCCGCGCCAAGGTGCTGCCGGTGTCGGTGGCACTCGACAAGGACGGCAATCCGGCGCCGCCGCTGGCGAAAAAGCTCGCCGCCATGGGCTTTGCCGATCTGCCGCTCGACGCCCTCGAGCGCGCCAGCGACGGCAAGGCCGAAGCTTTCTTTTACACATACACGGCCCCTGGCCTGGCGCTGGCCGAGGCGCTGCAAGCCGCGCTGGATGAAACGCTCGGCAAGTTGCCGATCCCGAAGGTCATGAATTACCAGCGCCCGGATGGCAAATCCGTGCAATTCGTGCGCCCGGTGCATGCGCTGGTGGCCCTGCACGGCAGCCAGATCGTGCCGGTCGCGGCGCTGGGACTCGCCGCCGGCAACACCACCCTGGGACACCGCTTTCTGTCACACGGCCCGATCTCGCTGGACACGGCACAGAACTATGCCGGCCTCCTCGCCGAACAGGGCAAGGTAATCGCCAGCTACGCCGAACGCAAGGAGACGATTCGCCGCGAACTGCTGGCCAAGGCGGGCGGCGATCACGTGGTCATGCCCGAAGGCCTGCTCGACGAGGTGTGCGCGCTGGTGGAGTGGCCTGTGGTCTATGAGTGTCACTTCGAGGCGGCATTCCTGGAGGTGCCGCAGGAGTGCCTGATCCTGACCATGCAGACCAACCAGAAATACTTTGCCGTGACCGATCGCCCGCTCGAGCAGGGAGGGCGCCTGCGCAACCGTTTTCTGATCGTCTCGAACGTCGCGACCGCCACGCCGCAGCAAATCGTCGAGGGCAACGAGCGCGTGGTGCGCCCGCGCCTGGCCGACGCCAGGTTCTTCTTCGCGCAGGACCAGAAAAAGACGCTGGCCCAGCGGGTGCCGCAATTGGCCCAGGTGGTCTATCACAACAAGCTCGGCACGCAGCTCGAACGCACCCGGCGGCTCGAGAAACTGGCCGGCGCGATCGCCGCCGAGCTGGGCGCGGACCCGTCTCGGTGCGAGCGCGCCGCGCACTTGTGCAAAGCCGACCTGCTCACCGACATGGTTGGCGAATTCCCGGAACTGCAGGGCACCATGGGCACCTACTATGCCCGCCATGACGGTGAACCTGAAGATGTCGCGCTGGCCTGCTCGGAGCACTACCAGCCGCGCTTTGCCGGCGACAACCTGCCGGCCTCGCTGACCGGTACCGTAGTGGCGCTGGCCGATAAGCTCGAGACGCTGGTCGGCATCTGGGGCATCGGCCTGCATCCGACCGGCGAAAAGGACCCGTTCGCGTTGCGCCGCCACGCGCTGGGCGTGTTGCGCATCCTGATCGAAAAGCCGCTGCCGCTATCGCTGCCCGCGCTGCTGGACGCCGCTTACGCGCAGTTCACCGGCGGCGTCAAGGCGCCCGATTATCTCGCCGACGTCTATCAGTTTTTGCTCGACCGGCTGCGTGGATACCTCAAGGACAAAGGGTATTCTGCCAATGAGATCGAAGCGGTACTCAGTCAGAACCCCGCTCGCATGGACGACGTACTGATGCGCCTGGAAGCCGTGCGCGCTTTCTCCGCGCTGCCAGAGGCCGAGGCCCTGGCGGCCGCCAACAAGCGGATCGGCAATATCCTCCGGAAAGCCGGCGAAGAGCGCGAGAGCGGCGGCATGGCGGCGATCGTGGACCCGGCGTTGCTCAACGAGGACGCCGAGCGAGCGCTGGCCGCGGACGTCGCCCGGATCGCACCGGTGGTCGGCGAGCGTCTGAGCGAGCGCGCCTACGGAGAGGCGCTGGCCGCATTGGCGCAACTGCGCACCGCCGTCGACGCCTTCTTCAATGACGTGATGGTGATGGCTGACGACAGCGCGCTGCGCAACAACCGGTTGGCACTGCTGGCGCAACTGCATGCGCAGATGAACTGCGTGGCCGATATTTCCAAACTCGCCGCGTAGCGCGCTGCCCATCCCCGGAATCGATAACGCCATGGAAGCCCGCAAGGAAAAGACGCTGCCGCCGCACTCACGCAAGCTGGTGATTCTCGATCGGGACGGCGTCATCAACGCCGACTCGGATCAGTTCATCAAATCCCCCGACGAATGGATCGCCATTCCGGGGGCACTCGAGGCGATCGCCCGGCTCAATCAGGCCGGCTACCGCGTCGTGGTGGCCAGCAATCAATCCGGCATCGGCCGCGGGCTGTTCGACATGGTCGCGCTCAACGCCATACACAGCAAGATGTATCGCGCCGCGGCCGCCGCCGGCGCGCGCATCGATGCGGTCTTCTTCTGTCCGCACACTGCGGAAGATCGCTGCGAGTGCCGCAAGCCAAAGTCGGGCCTGCTCGAGGAGATCGCACGGCGCTACGAGCTCGGCTTGAGCGGCGTGCCGATCGTCGGGGACTCGCTGCGCGACCTGCAGGCCGGTGTGCCGCTGGGCTGCGACCCGCATTTGGTCCTCACCGGCAAGGGCCGTAAAACGCTCGCTCATGGCAACCTGCCGCCGAATACCCAGGTGCATGACAGCCTGCACGCTTTCGCCCTGGATTTACTTGCCGACGGGCAGGATTGATAGGGACGCCCGCATGCTCTTTTTTCGCTCCCTGCTGTTTTTTCTGTTCCAGATTTTTTGGACCATTCCCTACGCCGTGGCGTGCATGCTCGCCTTTCCTTTCATGCGGCCGCAAAACCGCTATTGGTTCGCGGTCGGCTGGTGCCGCACCATGCTCAAAGCCGCCGACGTGTTGTGCGGCATTCGGTACACGGTCATCGGCAAGGAG
>JAGXBI010000146.1 GCA_018971155.1 Burkholderiales bacterium | reverse complement strand
AGCGTGCGAAGAGCGACGGGCGCTGGGACGCCGCCTATGATTCGTCGAGCCGGGCGACTGTGCCGGCCGATTTTCAGGCGGAGCTCGACAGGAATCCGCGCGCGAAAGATTTCTTCGAGACGCTCGACAGCCGGAATCGGTACGCTGTGCTTTTCAGGATTCAAACCGTCAAAAAAGCGGAAACCCGGGCCCGGAAAATTTCACAGTTCGTGCTCATGCTGGCGCGACACGAGAAAGTGCATCCGTGATCGAGGCATTGGTCGTTCCCGCAATATGTCCGACCCGACGGCCGGGAAGGGCGGTGAGAAACCCAGGGACGCCAGCTGGGGCGCATTGCATTGACATCGGAGAGCGTCGCGCATGACGGACATCGAATGGGAATACAAATCTGTCCGAGAGCTGGCCGTCGCACTGTCGGCCAGGCAGATATCGGCTTGCGAACTTGCGGAATCGGCCATTGCCCGCATCGAACGACTCGAGCCCAAACTCAATGCCGTGTGCGTGCGCGATTACGAGCGCTCGCGCGTCGCCGCACGTGCGGCCGATCGCGCGTTGGCGGCGGGCGAGCAGCGGCCGCTGCTGGGCATTCCACTGCTCGTCAAGGAATCCTTCAACGTCGCGGGCCTGCCGACCACATGGGGCTTTCCGCAACACAGGAATTTCGTTGCGCCGCAGGACGCCTTGACGGTTTCGCGCGTCAAGGCCGCCGGCGGCATCGTGCTGGGTAAAACGAACGTTCCGTTGGGCCTTGGGGACTGGCAGAGCTACAACGACATTTATGGGACGACCAATAATCCGTTCGACCTCGGTCGCTCTCCCGGCGGCTCGTCGGGCGGGTCGGCCGCCGCGCTTGCCGCTGGCTACGTGCCGCTCGCGCTCGGCTCCGATCTTGGCGGGTCGCTGCGCATCCCGGCGCATTTCTGCGGCGTCTACGCCCACAAGCCGACGCTCGGCGTCGTGCCGGCACGCGGGCATATCCCGCCGACCTTCGCTCCCTTGCCGGATGCGATCGATCTCGCGGTCGTCGGTCCGATGGCGCGTTGTGCCTCGGACTTGAGGCTCCTGTTCGACGTCATGGCCGGGCCCGACGAAATCGACGCGGGGGTTGCCTACCGGCTCGATCTCCCGGCGCCGCGGCACGAGCGGCTGAGCGACTTTCGCGTGCTGGTTCTGGACAGCCATCCGATGCTGCCGACCGACAGCGCCGTGCGAGCCACGATCGGCACGCTTGCCGAACGCCTCGGGGCGGCCGGCGTTCGCGTCGCTCAGGAAAGTGAACGGCTCCCCGATCTTGGCGATAGCGCGCGGCTCTATATGCGGTTGCTGATGTCTGTGCTGGCCGCGAACTGGCCAGCACCGGTCTACGCCGATCTTCAGAAGCAGGCGGCGGCATTGCCCGAGGATGCCGCCGGCCTGGAGGCCGAGCAGGTTCGTGGGGCGGCGCTGAGCCATCGCGACTGGATCGTCGCCAACCATGCCCGTGCCAAACTGCGTGCGCAATGGCGCGAATTTTTCAAGGGGTTCGATGCGCTGATCTGCCCCGTCTCGCCCACGACCGCCTTCCCGCACGATCACTCGGACAGAGCTGCGCGGCGGATATGGATCGACGGCGAACCCCATCCCTATGGCCGCCAACTCGTGTGGCCCGGCGTTGCCACGCTTGCCGGACTGCCGGCCACGTCCGTTCCGATCGGTGTATCGTCGCAGGGGCTGCCGATCGGTGTGCAGATCGTCGGGCCGTTTCTGGAGGATCGCACGCCGCTCAAACTGGCTCAAATGATGGAAGCTGAATTCGGCGGGTTTGTTGCGCCTGCGGGTTATTGACCGGCCGCAACCGCCCCGTCTGCGCGCGCAGCCGCCAGCGGATAAATATATCGCCGGGCGTTGACCGTATGGCCGCCCATTTGCTCGACCTTGGTGCCGGCCCATTGCCAGCCCTGGCGCTCATAGAATGCCATCGCCCGCCAGTTGCCTTCGAGGGCGTAGAGATAGAGCTGCGCCGCGCCAAGTTCGCGCGCCCAGTCCCGCACCGCGCGAATCATCAGCTTGCCGGCGCCACAGCCCTGGTAATCCTTCAGGGCATGGAGGTTGTCGAGCAGGACTTCGCGTCCGGTGGCATCGCTTTGCTCCGCGCAGACAAAGCCGATCGGGATGTTCGCGCAGCGCGCGACGAGGATCAGCCGATTGAATTCGGCTGGTTTGCCGAGGCGATCCGTCCAGTATGCCGCGCGCTCCGAGTCAACTTCCTTGTCGAGATACTGGTCGGGCAGCAGGCCTCGATACGTCGCCTGCCAACTCAGCGCATGAATTTTTGCAATCGTCGGCGCGTCGGCCGGCGTTGCGTGATCGAGCGATATGACAATCTCCGACATGTGCATCAGGTTCCATGGGTGCGTAGGCTGCCAGTGTACCAATGGTCATTTCGGGATAACATGCGCTGACTTGCGTGGGATCCGTATACGCCAGGGTGAAAGCAGGCAACCCGGCGAGCCGCCGATCCTGTCCGAATGCACAGAAGGAGCCCCTCATGCATGGAAGCACGTTGCTTATTTTTTCCGCTGTGGCTTTTGTCGGTATCGCAACCCCCGGGCCAACGGTTTTGCTGGCGCTGACCAACGGCTCCCGCTACGGCCTGCGCCGCGCCGCCTATGGGTTCGCCGGCGCCGTCGCATCGGACTTCGTGTTGATCTTTGCGGTGGCGCTCGGACTCGGCGCGCTGCTCGCGGCGTCGGTGTTCTGGTTCACCGTGGTCAAGTGGGTGGGCGCAGTCTATCTCGGCTACATCGGCATCAGAATGATTTTGTCGAAGGGCTCATTGAGCGTCGCAAATATCGACGGCGATGCAACGCGCGGCAGCAACTCGGCGATCTTCCTGAAAAGCTTTTTGACCGCAGTCACCAACCCGAAGGGGTATCTGTTCTTCTCCGCGTTCCTGCCTCAGTTCATTGCGCCATCCGCGCCGCTGGCGCCGCAATATTTGGCGCTGGCCGCCACTTTCGCCGCGCTCGATTGCACGATCATGTTCGGATATTCGCTGCTCGGCGCGCGGGCGATTCGCTTGCTCAAGGCCTCGGGAGCGCTCTGGCTGGAGCGAATCTCCGGTGCCGCGCTGGTTGCGCTGGCCGGCTCGCTGGCCTTGTATCGGCGGCATGCGGCGTAGCGTGTGTGGGGGGGCCGTGATGAGTGCGCCGACGCTTGATTTGCAATCGTCATCGCGTCGACGGGCCCGCCGACGAGCACCTATTGCGCCTGCCGATAGACATCGGTACTCAGGTACCTGAGGCCGGAGTCGATCATGATGGTCGCGACAGTCGCGTCGGGGCCGAGGCGTTCGGCCACGCGTAGCGCCGCAATGACGTTGAGCCCCGACGAGGTGCCGGCAAAGATGCCTTCCTCACTGGCCAGACGCCGGCACATCCGGTTGGCTTCGTCGGTGGTCGCGGACTCGATCGCATGCACTTCTTCCGGCCGCCAGTGCGGCGGAATGAATCCGATGCCGATGCCCTCGATCCGGTGTGCCCCTTTTGGCCCGCCGGACAGAATGGCCGATTCGGCCGGCTCGGCCGCGGCAACGTACAGATCGGGATTGTGTTTGCGCAGTGCCTGCGCCACGCCGTTGAGCGAGTGAGCGGAGCCGACCGACTGAACGAACGCATCGACCCGGCCATGCGTCTGGCGCCAGATCTCCTCGGCCATCGCATGGTAGCCGCTCGCCGCGTCGCGGTTGTTCAACTGATCGAACCACCAGTGTTGCGGCTCCTGGCTGATCTGCCGCGCGGTGTCGATCATCTGTCTGATCAGTGCCTCGGTGATTTTTCCGTTGTCGCTCGGAATGGAAATGATCTGCGCGCCGAAGGCCTGGGTGGTGCGCGTTTTCTCGACGCTGAAAGCGTCGGAAGTCACGATCTTGATGCGGTAGCCCTTGGTTGCGCAGACCAGCGCCAGCGAGGCGCCGGTGGAGCCCCCCGTGTATTCGACGACCGTGCTTCCCGGCGCCAGCCTCCCGTCCGCTTGCGCGGCTTCGATGGCGGTTTTGGCCATTCTGTCTTTCATGTTCCCGGTCGGATTCGCGCCTTCCAGCTTGATCACCACCCGGGCGCAGCCGGGCGGCACCACGCGGCGCAACTGCACCAGGGGCGTGTTACCGATAGCGTCGAGTACATTCGCGGCGATATTCATCAACTGCATGAGTCCCGTTCTGTATCAAAAGAAACGAACCATCCAACCAGCGTGCCGCGCGATCCGCGCGTACGGCCCGCGGCACGTTGCATCGGAGGCAGAGCCGGCTGGCCCGGCACCGGCAACCCGCGCGCCGCATGCCATGTCGGCGCTGCCACCTCAGGGGGTTGGCGCGGTTTGCTTGACCCCCAGCACCTCCATGGCTTCAATGGTGGGCGGCACCGCCAGCAGTTCGTCGGCTTTTGCCATCAGGGCCTGTGCGATCGGGCCCTGCAAGTGCGCGTCGCGGCCCGCCTGGTCGGCAAAGGCATCGAAAATCGCGAAGGTGCTGGGTGACAGGCGCAGTGCGAACCATAGCGGCGTGGTGTGCTCCTGGTTAGCCAGGGCCAGCCCCGCGGCGAGAAATTCCGCCACGGCGTTCTCCTTGCCGGGCTTGGCTTCAAGCCTGGCAAACAACGCATATTTCAGCATGATGGTGCTCCGGTGAAAGTCGTTGGGATCCCGCCGCGCAGGCAGCGATACCGCGAACGGCGGGGGATGCAAACACTTTACAGTCGTGGCCGGCTGACTGACACTGTCACGAATGACATTTTTGATAGCGATCGCGCCATGAATATCACTATCCTTGCGCTGGAGGGCTGTTTCGATACCGGACTCACCAGCGTTCTCGACGCTCTGAGCACCGCCAACGAACTGGCGCGAGTGATGGGCATTAAGACCGCCGGCTATGAGGTCAGCGTCGTGGGCATGCGTGACGAGGTGCGCACCGCGCAGGGACTGCGTGTTCCGGTGACGCCTTATCGGCAAGGCCCCCAGCCGGATTGGGTGATCGTGCCCGCGTTGGGCAGCAAAATGGCGGAAACGCTCGTGCCTGCCCTCGATCGCCCCGACGTGCGCGACGGCGTGGCGGCGCTGCGCGATTGGGCAGCCGGCGGCGCCAATCTGGCGGCGGCCTGCATCGGCACTTTCGTGCTGGCGGAAAGCGGCTTGCTCGACGGCGGTGAAGCGACCACCACCTGGTGGCTCACGCCGCTGTTCCGGCAACGTTATCCGCGCGTGCGCCTCGATGCGCAGCGCATGATCATTCCGAGCGGCAAGATGCTCACGGCCGGCGCCGGCTTCAGCCACGTCGACCTGGCGCTTTGGTTGATCCGGCAGGGCAATCCCGAGCTCGCGAGTCTGGTGGCCCGCTACCTGATCGTCGACACCCGTCCGTCGCAGGGCACCTATATGATCCCGGCGCACCTCGCGCATGCCGATCCGCTGATCGAGCGCTTCGACCACTGGGTCCGCGATCATCTCGACGAGCCGCTGACGCTGGAGGCCGCCGCGGCGGCGCTGGCGACCAGCAAACGCACGCTGACGCGGCGCATGCGCGACACGATCGGCAAAACCCCGATCTCGTATATCCAGGACCTGCGTATCGAACGCGCCGCGCACCTGCTCAAAACCAGCGACCATAGCGTGGAGCGCATTGCCGGGATGGTCGGTTACGCCGACGGCGGCACGCTGCGCACGCTCCTGCGCCGCCGCCTGGGGAGGGGGGTGCGTGAACTGCGGCGCTAGGCCGGGCAAACGCCGTGGAGTGAGATCTCGCAAATCCGCAAACTCGTGCCGTCGTGCGGAAAATGCAATCAATCAAAAGGCAACAAGGAGTGGAAGACCTGGATGCTGAGCAATGCCCGGCTATCGCCAACCGTCAGGCGCATTCAGGACATCGCCCAAAGAATCGGGCGACTGGATGCTTACGAGAATTTCAAGGCGCCCACGAAAATGGATTTTGAGGCGATTGTCGGCAGCGAGGTTTGGGCGGCGCATCAAAATAACCTGAAGCAGCTCCAATCGCTGATGCATGAATCGCAGCAGCTCGCGGCACGAATGAATGCCGAAATTTTCAGTGCTTACAGGGCGAGCCGCCCTGTCTGAGGCGGCTCCCTAGATCAGCTCCGCGGCGTCACGGATTCGCTGGGCAGTCGCGGGCAGGCCGCCGTGCTCCAGGGCCCGGGCGAAATTCTCCGGCGTGGCCTGTGGGGATTTCCAGCGCGCGCGCATGCGCTTGAACGAAGCCATGGTCGCGAGTGGATCCAGATCCCATTGATTGATGATGAACCGGTCGGGACTGACTACCTCGATGCCGTACGCATTGACGATCGTCGGCGGAAAATCACGGAGGTTCTCAGTCACTATGCAGTCCGCATGGCCGGCAACGGCAGCCGCGAGCACATGCCGGTCATTTGGATCCGGGAGTTCGTAACTCGCGACGAGCGGTGCCCAGGCAACTTCGGGAACCTCCCAGTCGGGCACCGCCTCGCGCATGCAATTCCGTCGAAACTCGAGCTTGCCCCTCAAGTCCGGTCGGCGCAGTTCGAGCGCCGCAATCCATTCCTGCTCGATTTTCGTCGACCACTTGGCTGCAAACAGTCCGGCGGTAGCCAGACTCATCAACGAGTCGGTCATGGCGATCGGATACAGAACCCACGCATCCAGCAGGGCTGCATAACGGGCATTGCCGGCCATCTCAATAGTCCAGACCCAGCTCGCGCGCGTTGTCGGCCATACGCTCGAGTGCGCCTGCCTGTTTCTCGCGCATCTTGTTTGCGTACGCCACCAGGTCATCCAAGGCAATCCGGCGATGTGTGCCCACCATGCGATGGGGCAACCGGCCTTCTTCAATTTCCTTGATCACGAACGGTCGCGACACATTCAAAAAATGAGCCGCTTCTACCGTGGTGAATTCCCGATTCGTCGGCATCAGGGTGATCGAGCGGCCCTCACCCATTGCGCCCAGCAGTTGGCCGATGAGTTTCAATGCCGCAGGCGGGACGTTTACCGACGGGTGCTCGCCCGTGTCGGTGGTGAGCGTGATTGCTGCCGCCCTGGAATGATCCAGCGCCTCCATGATGCAGCGCTGCGCGACGCGAGCCATCTCCAACTCATCGTCGGTGAGTGGTGGCGGCGTCATTTCGCTAATTCGGTCTATGGTGCGCATATCGCCCCCTTTCTCGTCATGTGGATTCACGCCTGGCTGCCACGGAACCGTGGCAAGGCGATATGCTGTCTATATTAAACGAAATAAGTGAATTAAGTGAAATTAGTGAATTAAATGAAATTTCTGAAAATATTCGTGCCGCTGATCGTGTTCCGCATCTGCGACAGCGGGAATGCGGGCTTGCCCGACCGATGACCCGGGTGAATGCGCATGCGACTGAGAGTCCCTTTGTCACGACGAACAGTGCTTCGATGTTTGTTGCGCGACCGCGCGGACTGCATCTATGTCTGGCATACCCGCGATAGAATCGACCAAGACGTTGAGCGCGGCGGAGCCTGCCACCATGCGCACGGCCATCGACGGCAAGATTGCAACGCAGTCCAAACGTCACCCGTTGCGAGAACGCCGGGCAAGGCGGTGGCGAATCGCCTGGCCGCAATGGTCATCACTTGAGCGAGGGCATTAACCGTGGATGAACAAACCGTCGAAACCTACTCGACACGCGCGGAGCGCTTTGCCGCCGAGTGGCGTGACCAGCCGCCGCCGACAGACATGTACGCCATGCTGCAGCGCTATTTCGCTGCGGGTGGCAAAACCGCGGACATCGGTTGCGGCTCCGGCCGCGACGTCGCGTGGCTCAACGATCATGGCTATCCCGCGGTAGGTTACGACGCTGCCGAAGGATTGATCGCCCAGGCCGCGATCGATTTTCCGTCGCTGACATTCCGGCATGCCGCGCTGCCCGCGCTGGAGTCCATCGCGAACGAGTCGTATGACAACGTGCTGTGCGAAACCGTCATCATGCACTTGCCGCCCGACGAGGTCACCCAGGCCTGTGCTCGCCTGGTCGACATTCTCCGGCCCGCAGGCACGCTGTATCTGAGCTGGCGAGTCGCCCCAACGGGTTCGAGCCGCGATGCGGGCGGGCGGCTCTACGCGGCGTTCGACGCCGCGCAGGTCAGGCAAGGGCTTGGCAATGCGCAACTGCTGTTCGATGCCGAAGCGGTCAACGAGTCGTCGGGCAAGCGGGTGCATCGGATCGTTGCGCGGCGGGGGGATTGACTGGGCCGGGGTGTGGCATGACGGGGTCAGCTACGCGCCGGTAGTTAGGGGGGTGCCCCTATGTCTTTCGTCAAGCATTAGGGGCTGACTTCGGTTGGTAAAAGGTACCGTCACGCAGCATGGCGAATAGGACGTCGCAGCGACGCCGTGCCAGCGCGATCAGTGCTTGGTTGTGACGTTTACCC
>JAGXBI010000145.1 GCA_018971155.1 Burkholderiales bacterium | reverse complement strand
GGCGTTGATCGATTGCATCAGCGTGGTGTCGCCGGCATAGGACGGCGCCATCGATTGGCCACCGTCGGCAGCGTCGGCGTAGTACAGGCACAGTGGCTGGATCGCCTTGCCGGTGGAGGCCGGCGCCTGCAGCAGATTGGCGTGGAACGGCAGTAGCGTCGTGCCGTCGCTGGTGGTGCCTTCCGGGAAGACGGTCAGCGCCTCGCCGGCGTCGAGCAGTTCCGCCAGGTGATGCATGATGCGCTTGGCGTCGGCGCGGCGTTCGCGCTGCAGGAAGATGGTGCCCATCTGCACGCTGAGCCATCCGACCAGCGGCCATTGGCGAATTTCCGCCTTGGCGACGAAGCGCACCGGACGCCAGGCGTTGATGGCGAAAATATCGATCCAGGAGATGTGATTGCACACCAGCATCACGCCGCCCTCAGCCAGCGGCGCCTGCTGGTGCACGATGAGCCGCATGCCGCAGAGCTCGAGCAGCCGCGTCGACCAGGCACGGGCGCGCGTGGTCTTTTGCTCGACGCTCAAGCGCGGAAAAATGAACGCACAGGTCAACAGACCGCGCAGCAGGTGCGCGGCCAGTCGCAGTTTTTTGATCAGTAGCACGATGGCGGCCCTAGCTGGATTCGCGCGGTGCGCGCTGCTCGAAGACAATCTGCCCGCCGACCAGCGTGACGCGCACGCGGCCCGGCAATTCGTAACCGAGAAACGGCGTGTTATGGCCCTGACTGCGCAGCATCGCCGGCTGCACCTGCCAATGCGCTGCCGGGTCGAATACGCAGAGATCGGCCACGGTGCCTTCGGCGATTTGCCCGGCCCGCGCGCCCGCGCTGCCGAGCACGTCGGCCGGCGCGCTGGTGATGCTGGCCAGCGCCTTGACCAGCGGTATGCGCATTTCGTCGGCCCATTTCAAGGTGAGCGACAGCAACAGTTCGAGGCCGGTGGCGCCGGGTGATGCTTCGCCGAACGGCAGCAGCTTTTCGTCATCGTCGACCGGCGTGTGATTCGAACAAACAGCGTCGATGGTGCCGTCGGCCACGCCAGCCCGAATCGCATCGCGGTCGCGCTGCCCGCGCAGCGGCGGGGTGAGGCGGCATTGCGCATCGAAATAGCCGATGTCCATATCGGTCAGGTGCAGGTAGTTGGCGCCGACGTCGCACGTCATCGGCAAACCTTCGGCCTTGGCCGCACGCATCAGGGCAACGCCGTCGGCGGACGACAGCCGGCACAGATGCACGCGGGCGCCGGTGATGCGCACCAGCTCGATGATGGTATGCAGCGCAATCGTCTCGGCGGCCACCGGCACGCCCGGCAAACCTAGCCGCGAGGCTACCGCGCCGCTGGCGGCCACGCCCCCCTTCGATAGAAATGGATCTTGCGCACGCAGCCAAAGGGTGTAGCCAAAGGTTTTGGCGTATTGCATGGCGCGCTGCAGCACTTGGGTGTCGACGATCGGCACATCCGCCTGCGAAAACCCGACACAGCCAGCCTCGGTCAGTTCGCCCATTTCGGTGATGACTTCACCCTTGAGGCCGACGGTCAGCGCGCCCAGTGGGTAAACGTGGGCCTGATTCAGGCCCCGGGCCCGAAATTTGAGCATTTCGACCAAACCGGGCTCGTCGAGCACGGGGTCGGTATCGGGCAGGCATACCAGGCTGGTCACGCCGCCGGCCACTGCCGCGGCCATTTCGGATTCGAGCGTGGCGCGGTATTCGTAGCCCGGCTCGCGCAAGCGCGCCGCCAGGTCGACCAACCCCGGGCAGATCACCAGCCCGCTGGCGTCGACGGTCTTGTTGGCGTGAAAATCGGCCGGCGCGCGGCCAATGGCGGCGATCTTGCCGGCAGCGATAAAGATATCCTGCGGCGCATCGGTGCCGCTGACGGGGTCGATCAGCCGGCCGCCCTTGAGATGAATTTTCATGGTGTTCAGTCGTTGTTGGCAGCGACGATGCTCATGACCGCCATCCGCACCGCGATACCGAAAGTCACTTGTTCGAGGATCACCGATTGCGGGCCGTCGGCCACCGCCGAGTCGATCTCGACGCCGCGGTTCATCGGCCCGGGGTGCATCACGATGGCATCGGGCCGGGCCAGCGCCAGGCGCTCCGCGGTCAGGCCATAGCGTTTGAAGTATTCGCCGGCCGAGGGCAGCAGCGCGCCGCCCATGCGCTCGTTTTGCAGGCGCAGCATGATGATCACGTCGACCCCGCGCAGGCCCTCGTTCATGTCGTGAAAAACGCGCACGCCCATTTGCTCGAGCCCCGAAGGCAGCAGGGTGCGCGGGCCGATCGCGCGCACCTCGGGCACGCCGAGCGTGGTCAGCGCATGGATGTCGGAGCGCGCCACGCGCGAGTGCAGGATGTCGCCGACGATTGCCACCGTGAGCTTGGTGAAGTCCTGCTTGTGATGGCGAATCGTGTACATGTCGAGCAGCCCCTGGGTGGGGTGTGCATGCCGGCCGTCGCCGGCGTTGATGACATGCACGTGCGGCGCGCAGTGCTGGGCAATCAGGTACGGCGCGCCGGACTGCGCGTGCCTTACCACGAACATGTCGGCGTGCATGGCCGAGAGATTGTTGATGGTGTCGAGCAGCGATTCGCCCTTGCTGGTCGACGACGCGTTGATGTTCAGGTTCAGCACGTCGGCAGACAGGCGCTTGGCGGCAATCTCGAAAGTCGTGCGGGTGCGGGTGGAGTTTTCGAAGAACAGGTTGAAGACCGATTTGCCGCGCAGCAGCGGCACTTTCTTGACTTCGCGGTCGGTCACGCTGACGAACTGCTCGGCAGTGTCGAGAATGTGGGTGACAATCGCGCGCGGCAGCCCTTCGACCGTCAACAGATGCTTCAACTCGCCATTGCGGGTCAGCTGGGGGTGTCCCTTAAGCATGGCTGGCCTCCAGGCGGAATGAGAATTGGCCGGCCGGGTCTTGTTCAAGCACGAGGGTCTGGCTGCCGTCGAGCTCGATGGCCTGGCCGACGAAGCGCGCGCCGATCGGCAATTCGCGCCCGCCGCGGTCGACCAGCACGGCCAGATCGATGCGGCCCGGGCGGCCGTAGTCGTACAGTTCGTTGACGGCCGCGCGGATCGTGCGTCCGGTGTAGAGCACGTCGTCGACCAGGAGAATGCTTGCGCCTTCCACGGCAAACGGCAGTTGCGTGGGACTGGCCTGGCTGTGCAAGCCTTTCTTGGCGTAGTCGTCGCGGTGCAGTGCCACATTGACCACGCCAAACGCCGGGGCGCCGAGATCGCGGGCGAGCCGCTCGGCCAGCCAGGCGCCGCCGCTGTGAATGCCGGCCAGGGCCGGCAGGCCGGCGCCGTAAGCCTGGCGAATTTGCGCCAGCAGGGTCTGATAAAGGGATTCCGCGTTAATGGGGGGCATGTTCGTCAAAATATTGCTGCAGGATGATGCGCGCGGCTTCCGCGTCGAGCGGGCCATTGTGTCCGGGCCCCAGCGCGCTCGAGGCCGCAACCGAAGAGTAGCGCTCGTCGACCCAGGTGACCGGCAGGTTGAAACGTCCGTTGAGCTGGTTGCCGAAACGCCGCGCCTGCTGCGTCATCGCATGCGGCGTGCCGTCCGGGTGGGTAGGCAGACCGACCACCAGCGCCGTGGGCTGCCAGGCACGGATCAGCGCGCCCACTTCGGCAAAACGGGTTTCGCGATTGAGATTGGCAATGATGGTCAGGGGGCGTGCCTGGCGCAGCAAGGTGTTACCGATCGCCACACCAATACGCCGCTCGCCGTAGTCGAAAGCGAGCAGCGTCGCCTGCGCGTCGCTCATGCGTGGCCTGCCTCACCCGAGAGCATCGAGGCACTCACGCCGAGCAACGAGAGCGCCGCCTCGAAACGCTGCGCCGGCGGCACGTCGAACACGATCATCGGGTCGGCGGCCACGGTCAGCCAGCCGTTGCGCGCGATTTCGTCTTCCAGTTGGCCGGCCCCCCAACCGGAGTGCCCGAGCGTGAGCAGGAACCGGCTGGGTCCGCCGCCCTGGGCGACCGCCTCCAGCACATCCTTGGAGGTGGTCATTTCCAGCCCGCCAGGCACCGATAGCGACGACGTGTATTGCGCGCCGCTCGCCTCGTGCAGCACGAAACCGCGCTCGGT
The DNA here is from genome assembly GCA_018971155.1 of Burkholderiales bacterium. Taxonomy (GTDB): domain Bacteria; phylum Pseudomonadota; class Gammaproteobacteria; order Burkholderiales; family Burkholderiaceae; genus Pandoraea. The sequence goes on along the minus strand of JAGXBI010000145.1, from coordinate 4,368 downwards.
CTGGACCGGCCCGCCGAAATAGACGGGCTGATGGGCCAGCGGTTCGATCTCCAGCTTCAGATCGAGCCGGTCGAACAGCGCCTGCAAGTCGATGTCGGTCGGCCGGTTGATGACCAGCCCGATTGCGCCGCGCTCGCTGTGCTCGCACAGGTACACGACGGTGCCGGAAAAAGTGGGATCGGCCATGCCAGGCATGGCAATGAGAAACTGATTGGTGAGATTGATTTGATCGTTCGGCATAGCGCCAATTCTAACAAAGCCCGGCGGCCCGCCAGGGCAAGGGGGTTGGCCTTGCGCCGAGGCGCGTTCGCGATGTCCTTACGGCGACTTTAGCACGGATTGCGGCGCATGATGGCCGCGCCGGGCCCTTGTTTTGCGGGTGGCCGGCTAGGTTTTGCAGCGCAGCATCGCCTCGCGCGCCGCAGCCAGTTCGTCGACCTGCTTGGGCCGTGGCTCGGGATAGGTATCGGCGGCAAATTGATGCAGCATGCCGTGCAAGGTTTGCGCCGCGTTGGCCGCCAGCTTGGGCCAGGCGTCGCCGGGCGCCAGTCCGTGCCGCCCGGCACTGTCGCCGACGGCGCCGAGCGCCGCCGCGAGCCGGGCCACGGAAGCCAGGCCGATGCGATGCGCATGGCGCGCGAGGGCAAAGGCGGCGGCTGGCTCCGGCAAGGCGGGCAGCAAGGCATCGGCCTGTTCGAGAAAGGCGGCGCAGGCTTCTTGCTGTACCGCCAGCGGACCGACCGTGCGCCACTGACGGCTGAGCGGGGTCTCGTCGGTCGGGGTCGGGGCGTCCACCGGGCGAACCATCAGCGGCTGCAGCATGCCGAAATCGCATAAAACGGCCTGGTTCGCCGGTGCGGGGGCCTCGGCATCCGCGATGGCAAGCTCGGTCAGGGTTTGTCGCACAAGGGCCGGATCGACTTCGCCGCCAGCGGCATCGCCCTGCAACTGGCGGCCCAGGCTCAGGTTCATTTGGGCGCACAGGCGCTTGAGCGACAGTGTGAGCGGGCGACCGGCCAAGGCGCGCAGGGTTGTTTCGGCCAGCCCCCAATAATCGAGCGCGGTGTCGGCCGCGGCAAGGTCCCGCGCGCACCCGGCCAGCGCATCGAGCGCCTCGCCGCCGGCGCTCGCGTCTTGCAGCATCGGCAGCAGCGCGCGCTCGAAGCGATTGCGCACGGCGCGCGGCTCGGCCGGCGGCGACCAGCGCGCCGCTGCAATCGGCCAACCCGCCAATTGCCCGGCCACGGCCGGAAGTGACGCGGCACCCGGCGGCACACCCGCATGCCAAATAGCTTGTTCAAACTCGCGCAGCGCGTTGCGCAGCGGGTCGGTCAGGGGGGTGGGGCCGTAAGCTGCCTCGGCAATGGCGCGCACCAGCGACTCGCCCTGCTGGTGCCAGTCGGCATGGCCGGTGTTCTGAAGGATGCGGTTGGCGCGTCGCAGCGGCGGCAGCACGGCGCCCGGCCCCTCGCCCGCCCAGACTTCGGAGGCGGCATTCAAGGCCTGTTCGACATCCGGCAAGCGCCACAATGGGGCTTCCGGCGTCAGCGTGTCGGCGCGGATCGCCAAGGGACTCTCCCTGCTTCGGCGCCAGGCGGCGCCGCCCCGGAGGTTATGGATCTGGCTGTTCTGAAATGCTTTGCTGTGAATTCACCATCGAGACTGCCGGGCCAGCGCGCCGCGCGCGTCGGCCCAGGGCGGCTTAGATCTCGACCATCTCGAAGTCTTCCTTGCGTGCACCGCACTCCGGGCAAGTCCAGTTGATCGGCACGTCTTCCCAGCGCGTGCCGGGTGCGATGCCTTCTTCCGGCAATCCGGCGGCTTCGTCGTAAATCCAGCCGCAAATCAGGCACATCCAGCTTTTGTATTCCATGTTTCTTCAGTGTTGTCGTGCGGAGCAAGTCGCGCTGTGGCGCTCATCGGAACGCTGGCAGGGCGCGTTGCAGATTCGTTTTGAAATCGCCGCTTATGCGATGACCGTTCCGTTACAATCGGCTCAGGCGAGATGGTACCGTGGAACCCGCCGCCTGAACAGACCGCTCCGGCTCAAGAATAGAGATATGCCCAACGACGCGCCCCCCCTGATATTGACGTTTGGCCCGGCCGACCCTACTGGCGCCACCGGCGTGCAGGCCGACATACTCACCTTTGCCAGTATGGGCGGGTACGGTGTCTCGGTGCTGACGGGCTATACGCTGCAAGACTCCCGCACCTGCGACGACGTGGTCGCGGTCGACGCGGAGCTGATTGCCGACCAGGCCCGCATGCTGCTCGAGGACATGCCGATCGCGGCCTTCAAGGTCGGCGGCACGATTCGCGCGGAAAATGCCAGCGCAATCGCCGAGGTCGTCTCCGACTACGACGACATGCCGCTGATCCTGGCGCCGGACTTCACGCTGCCCGGCGAACATCTGCTGAGTGCCGACGAGCTGCGCGAGGCCACCGCGACACTGCTGGCGCCGCAAACCACGGTACTGGTCGCCAGCCATGCGTCGATCCTGCTGCTCGCACAACCCTTCTTGGATGCCGACAACGCCCCGCTGGACGAAGCCATCGGCGTATTGCTGGAGCACGGCTGCGAATATGTGCTGGTCACCGATTCCGGCACTCAACAGGTGATCAACACCTTGCACGGCGAGACCGGCCTGGTCCGGCAAGACACCTGGGAGCGCATGCCCTATCCGGTAGCCGGCGCGACCGATACGCTGGCGGCGGCCATCACGGCGCTGCTTGCCAGCGGCCTCGAGCCGCCGGCAGCCGTGCGTGAGGCGCAGGAGTATCTGCAGCAGGTGATGCTGAATGCGTTCCGGCCCGGCATGGGGCGGTACTTTCCGGATCGCTTCTTCTGGGCGCGCGGCGACGAGAGCGAGGCAGACGAGACGGGCGAGTCGGGAGAGCCGGCCAGTTCGTGATCGCCTCGGTGCTGGCCGCGGCGGCCACTAGCCTGGTGCGGCCGAACTTCGTTTGGCAGATGGCGGCGTGCCGTAACGTTGCTCCAATTGACGGACAAACGGTTGCAACCGGTCACCCTGGGCACGGCACAGGCGCAGCAGATTGCGATATTCCATTGCAAAGGCAGCGCCGGCCAATGACTTCAGGCGCGCGACATTGAGCAGTGCGGACTCGTCGCGGCCGGCCAGCGCGAGCAGGACAACATAGCGCTCGATCAGCACATTGCTGGCGCCCAAGGTCAGCGCCTGGCGGTGCGCGGCGATCTTGGCATCGAGCTGGTTGGAGTCGAGCACCAGCGACTCGGTCACGGCGTAGTCGCCGTACGAGGTGAAGAACCGCGCCGGATGCTGGCGGTAGGCCTCGATGCGGCCGGCTTCGTAAGCGACCTCGACGCGCTGGTAGTCCTGATACAGGTACCCCAGCACAGCCATCGCCGAAATCACGACGCCGACATGGAATCCCCACGTGATGTCGGGTTTGACGCGCAGCAGCGTGCGCGGCTCGGTGAAACCGATCAAAAACATGACGGGCAGCAGAAAGAACGCATACTGCTGCGGATATTCGAGCATCGCGTGCACGCTCAACACGCCAATGAGCAGCAGGGCGAAAACGCCGGGGGCGTCGCAGGTGCTGCGCAGCGCGCGCCACAGCCAAAACAGCAGCGGCACGAGAATCAGCAATGCACCGATCAGGCCGGTCTTGGCCAATACGTCGAGCACGACATTGTGCGCGTTGTTGGCCATCTCGACCGAACCCAGATGATCGGCAAGCAGGAATTGCTGATTGATAAACTCGCCCCACCCGCCGCCCAACCATGGATGCCTGAAAAAGATCGCCAGTGCGTAACGCCAAATGGCCAGTCGGCCGACGATTTGACTATGCTCGCCGAAACGCTCGATCGCCGTGCCAGCCAGTTGCCACGCAAAGCGGTCATTGAGCCAAAGGACGCCCTGGGTGGCCACGGCCAGCATCACCGGCAGCGACAGCGGCACGAGCCAGCGGGCGGCGCGGCGCGGCGGCACCCGCCTGGGTTGAAACTCATCGCGGCCGAGCCACAGGCCGAACGCCGCTATCACCACGACTTGAACCCACGGCGTGCGCGATACCGTCAGCGCCTGCCCCGCGCACAGCAACAGGGTCGTCAGCAGCCAGACGGGCCAACGAATCCGGCGCAAATGCCAGAGGTAAAGCGTGGCCGCGCAACCGAACGACAGATAGGTGGCAACGTGGTTCGGCTGGTACATGTTGGCGAACAGCCGCCGCTCCTGCACGCCGGTAAATTGCGCCACCACCCATGAAAAATGCGCCTCGAGACGGGCGGCCTGCACGAACAGGCAGAACACCGAGAACAGGCCGCCGGCCACCAGCGCATAGGCGGACCAGCGCATCAGCACGGCACGCCAGCCAAGCCGGCTT
>JAGXBI010000466.1 GCA_018971155.1 Burkholderiales bacterium | reverse complement strand
AACCGGTTTTCTCGAGTACGAGCGCCAGCATGAGGCGTACGAAGCACCGCTCACGCGGGTGAAGCACTACAAGGAGTTCGTGGCCGCGCTGTCCGACACGGATGCGAAGATCCAGGGCGCGCGTTGCATGGACTGCGGCATTCCGTTTTGCAACAACGGCTGCCCCGTCAACAACATCATCCCGGACTTCAACGACCTCGTTTATCACCAAGATTGGCGGCGCGCGATCGACGTGCTCCATTCGACGAACAACTTCCCCGAGTTCACGGGCCGCATTTGTCCCGCGCCTTGCGAGGCCGCGTGCACGCTCAGCATCAACGCCGAGCCGGTCGGCATCAAGTCGATCGAACACGCGATCATCGACAAGGCCTGGAGCGAGGGTTGGGTCGAGCCGCAGGTGGCCAGGCACAAGACCGGCAAGACCGTGGCGATCGTCGGGTCCGGTCCGGCAGGGCTGGCGGCGGCCCAGCAATTGGCGCGCGCCGGCCATGACGTGACGGTATTCGAGAAGAATGATCGCGTTGGCGGCCTGCTGCGCTACGGCATTCCCGATTTCAAGCTGGAGAAATGGCTGATCGATCGCCGTATGCGCCAGATGGAAGCCGAGGGTGTGACTTTCCGTACCGGCGTCTACATCGGCAACCAGGCCCCCGAGGCGCACATCAACAATTTCTCGAAGGAAACGATCTCGCCGGAGCAGTTGCAGGCGCAATTCGACGCCGTGGTCATCGCCGGCGGCGCTGAACAGCCGCGCGACCTGCCGGTACCGGGCCGGGAATTGGCGGGCATTCACTTCGCGATGGAATTCCTGCCGCAACAAAACAAGGTCAATGCGGGCGACAAGCTGGCCGAGCAGATCAAGGCCACCGGCAAACATGTGATCGTGATCGGTGGCGGCGATACCGGGTCGGATTGCGTTGGCACGTCGAACCGGCACGGCGCGGCCAGCGTCACCCAATTCGAATTGCTGCCGCAGCCGCCGGAGCAGGAAAACAAGGCGCTGGTCTGGCCCTACTGGCCGATCAAGCTGCGCACTTCTTCGAGCCACGAGGAGGGCTGTGAGCGCGATTGGGCAGTTGCCACCAAACGGTTCGAAGGCAAGCACGGCAAGGTTGAGAAATTGATCGCCGTGCGCGTTGAGTGGAAGGACGGCAAGATGCAGGAGGTCGCCGGTTCCGAGTTTGAGCTGAAGGCCGATCTGGTGCTGCTGGCGATGGGCTTTGTCTCGCCGGTGCAAACCCTGCTCGAGGCGTTCGGCGTGAGCAGGGATGGGCGCGGCAATGCGCGCGCGGCCACCGAGGGCGAGCGCGCCTACGTGACCGACGTGCCCAAGGTGTTTGCCGCGGGCGACGTACGCCGTGGCCAATCGCTGGTGGTGTGGGCGATCCGCGAAGGGCGCCAATGCGCGCACGCGGTCGACGAGTTCCTGATGGGGCATTCGGTGTTGCCGCGCTGAGTCCCGCTTGCGGCGGTGATGCAAAAGCCACCCTGACGGGTTAATGCCGTTCAGTTAAGAGCTGAACGGCATTTTTGTTTTGGGGTTGGAGTTGTAAACGGGGCGGCAAGCTGTTAACTTTGGTCGCGATGCTGAGCGACCACCTGAACTTCGTGCTGGATGCCACGCCTGCCGACCTGAGTCGGCTGGG
>JAGXBI010000144.1 GCA_018971155.1 Burkholderiales bacterium | reverse complement strand
CCAGCAATTCGTCGTCGCCGGCCTCGTCTTGCAGCGCCTCGTGCAGCGCCTGCCGGCGGTGCTCGGTTTTGGGCCATGGCGTATCGAGCAGCGCATTGGATAACGCGTGCATGCCGGGCTCGATGGGGACCGGGCCATGAGCCGAGCGGTTGCCGTACCAGGCCAGCTCGCCGGCAGCGAAGTCTGCAGCCAGCAGATTGAACCCGGCGTAGGCGGCGCCCTGGTGCTCGATTTCGCGCAGATAGGGCATCGGCGGCTGCCGGGCGTCCAGGAAATCCGTCACCAGCAGCCCGCGCGACGGTGCGTCCGCAGGCGGCTTCGGCGCGCGGCCATCGCGGAAATTGGTGAGCGCGGCAAAGCGCCCCTGGCGCGTCACGCCCAGCCAGGTGCCGCCGCCGCGCAAATCGCGTCCGGCCAGCAGATCGGGCTGGGTTTGCCACCAGCGCATGGGCTCGGTGGGACGTTCGTAGAATTCGTCGCGATTGGCCAGCAGCACCAGGCGGGTGGCATGTTCGGGACGCCAGGCGAAAACGATCAGGCACATGGCGGCGCGTCGCGAAAGCATTCGACGTGACGCCCGCCGCCCAGCAATTGCGTCAGTCCGAGTTGTGCGGCCTGCTGCTCGAGTTGCTCGGCGAAGCCGGGAGATACGCCCGGGTAGAGCTCCATCCAGGTGGCGTCGCCGGTTACGCCATCGTGGTCGCCAGTCAGGGGATCGCAGCGTATTTGCAGGCGCGGTGCCGCGCTCGAACCCGCAGCCACGCGCTGGAACAACGCCTGGACCAGAGCCCGCGCCGCACTTGCTTGCGCGGCGGCGACCCGGTAGTAGACGTAGCAGTGCATGGTGGACATGCTCAGGCGTCGGCTGCCAACGGGTTCGGCAGCGCGTACGGCAACTCGCTGAAACGCAGCATGGCACCGCCGGGCGCACCGAGGCGTACCGGCACACCGTTCTCGTGGGCCGCCACCTGCAGTTCGACCAGGCAGTCCGAGCCGCCGCCCGGTGCCGGTGCGGCATTGACGACCATGCCGCACGGCTGGTCGCCGTCCTGAAAGAGCTCCATGGCGGGCGCCGCCTCGGTCTCGGTATGGGCCAGATACAGGCGTCGCTTGATGGTGCCGCGGTATTGGCTGCGCGCGACAATTTCCTGGCCCGGATAGCAGCCCTTGCGGAAATTGACGCCGTCGACGACCTCCCAGTTGATCATTTGCGGCACGAACTGCTCCTGCGTGGCCGCGCCAATCCATGGCACCCCGGTGCGCACGTCGAGCCAGCGAGCCACCGCCGGCTCTACCGGCTGCAGTTGCTGGCCAAGGGCCGCCCATGCGCTGCTTGCCTCGGCTACGGGCACGATCCATTGGTAACGCACCTGGCCGGCGGCATCGGGCAGGCGGATCAGCGTGCCGTGCGCATTTTGCGCGATCGCCAGCGCATCGGCCGGCAGCGTGTCGAAGTAGCGGCCGAGCGCGGCATCGGCGCCGGCACCGCCGAGCGCCAGCACGACGTGATCAGGGGTGGCATCGCTGAGTTTCGCCTTGGCGCGCAGCACGAACATGCCCAGACGCTTTTGCACGGCGGCTTGCACGTCGGCGGCCACGGCAAGGAATACCGACTCGCTTTGACGCCACGCCAGAAAGGTCGCCAGCAGGCGGCCCTTGGGTGAACAATAGCCGGCGCGGCGGGCGCAATCGGCCGGCAGGTTTTCGATGTCGTTGGTCAGTTGATTGTGCAAAAAAGTGGCCGCATCGGTGCCGCTGACTTCGATCAGACCGGTGTCGTCGAGCGCGCAGACAAACCCGCCGCGAGCAACCGCGTCGAACTGGGTCGCGCGCGGCGCGAACGAAAATGGGGGTAAGACATCCTGCCAATAAGCGTGCATGGTGTATCAATCTGCCTAGCATGGGGAAGTCAAAGTATTATATGGGGTCTGACTTTTCCTCGCCCGAGGGCTACCGAAAACGATCCCGATGCTCCGGTGCGATCTAGGCTGGCAATCCGCATGTTTTCGTTTGCCGGATTCGTTACCGAATGCTGTTTCTCGGGCATAGCGAGCCCTCTGGCCACCGATTCCGTTCACTGAATGTCTGTATATAAACGTATTTTGCTGTTGCTGATGGTGGCCGCGTTGGCCACCGGAGGCGCCTTTTATTACTGGGCCATGACCCCCGTGCGCCTGGCGCAACCCACGCTCGACGTCACGATCAAACCGTACAGCCCCTTGCGTAGCGTCGTTGCGCAACTGAACGAAGGGGGCGTGCCGGTCAATGTGACATTGTTCGATGTGCTGGCCCGCCTGATGCGCGCCAGCACCAAGCTGAAATCGGGCAACTACGAATTCCAGGCCGGCGTGAGCCCGCTGGGCGTGCTGAGCAAGCTCACCCGCGGCGACGTCAATCAGTACGCGGTGACCATCATCGATGGCTGGACCTTCAAGCGCATGCGCGCCGAGATCGATTCGAACCCGGCGCTGCGTCACGATACGGCGGGATTGTCCGACGCCGAACTGATGGACAAGATCGGCCATCCGGGGCAGGCGCCAGAGGGCATGTTTTTCCCCGATACGTATCTGTTTCCGAAGGGCACCAGCGACATCGACGTCTACCAGCGGGCCTACCGCCTGATGGCACGCCGTCTGGCGGACGCCTGGGCCGCGCGCGCGCCCGGGCTGCCTTACGAGACGCCGTACCAGGCCCTGATCATGGCGTCGCTGATCGAAAAGGAAACCGGCAAGCCCGCCGACCGGGCGCTGGTGTCGGCCGTATTCGTCAATCGCCTGCGCAAGCATATGCTGCTGCAAACGGATCCGTCGGTCATTTATGGTCTTGGCGATCAATACACCGGCCGTCTGCGCAAGCGCGATTTGCTCATGGATACGCCATATAACACCTACACCCGGCCCGGCTTGCCGCCGACGCCGATTGCGCTGCCTGGGGCTGCGTCGCTCGCCGCCGCGCTCGATCCAGCGCAGTCCGGCGCGCTGTATTTCGTCGCGCGCGGCGACGGCACCAGCGTTTTTTCCAACGACCTGCAAGACCATAACCGGGCGGTCGACAAATATGTGAGAGGTCAACCTTGACATTAGCCAATCCACCGGGCTCGCGCGGTAAGTTCATTACGTTCGAAGGGATCGACGGTGCCGGCAAAAGCACCCACCTGGCCTGGTTTGCAGAGCAGTTGGGCCAACGACTGGCGCACTACGGCCGGCAGGTGATCTGCACCCGCGAGCCGGGCGGCACGCCGCTGGGCGAGCGCCTGCGCACGCTTTTGCTGGAAGAGCCAATGCACCTGGAAACCGAGGCGCTGCTGATGTTTGCGGCGCGTCGCGAGCATTTGGCGCGTGTCATATCGCCCGCGCTGGCGCGCGGCGATTGGGTCATCTCGGACCGCTTCACCGACGCCACATTTGCTTACCAGGGTGGAGGTCGGGGACTATCGATCGACAAGCTGACGGTGTTGGAACAATGGGTGCAGGAGGGGCTGCAACCGGACTTGACTGTGCTGTTCGACCTGGCACCCGAAGTAGCCGCGACCCGGCTGGCTGGCGCGCGCGCGCCCGACAAATTCGAGCGCGAGCCAGCCGAATTTTTTGCCCGCACGCGGGCTGAGTATCTGCGCCGGGCGGCGCAGGCGCCCCAGCGCTTCGCCGTTATCGACGCTGATCAATCGCGCGAAAAAATTAAAGAAATACTAGAAAAATATCTTGCAAGCTTATGATTTTTAAAATGGAAATCGCATAGATGCTGCCTTGGCAAACTCGCGACTGGAAAAATTTCGTGGATCGGTTGCCCGAGTTGCCGCACGCGCTCTTGTTGCAGGCGGCGCCGGGCACCGGGGAAATCGCATTCGGCAGGCATATGGCGAACGCGCTGCTGTGCGAACAGCCGCAAGCGGATCGGCAACCGTGCGGCGTGTGCCTGGCCTGCCAGTGGCTGGCGCACGGCAATCATCCCGATTTTCGTTCGGTGTGCCCGGAGGCCCTGGCCGACACGCCGCCTGCGGCCGAGGCGGAGACCGCCGGCGACAAGAAGGCCAAAACGCCGAGCAAGGAGATCCGCATCGAGCAAATTCGCGAATTGCTCGATTTCGCGAATCTGGGCAGCCACCGGCAAGGACGGCGGGTCGTGTTGCTATATCCGGCCGAGGCGCTCAACCCGCATGCCGCCAACGCGTTGCTCAAGACGCTCGAGGAGCCGCCGGCCGATGTCGTGTTCATTCTCGTCACCACGCAGATCGACCGCCTGCTGCCGACGATTCTGAGCCGCTGCCAGCGCATCGTTCTGACGCGCCCCGACCCGGTAGCGGCGAGCGCCTGGCTGGCCACCGAGGGTGCGCTCGATGCTGCCGCCAGCGCGGCGCTACTGGCCGAGGCGGGCGGCGCACCATTGCACGCGCTGCTGCTGGCCCAGCAAGACGAGCGCGCCTGGCGCGACTGGTTGCTCACGCAATTGGCGTCGGGGCCGAAATGTGATGCGCTCGACTGTGCCGAGCAGTTGCACAAGGGTAGTTTGCCTGGGGTGCTCGATACGGTGCAGCGCTGGTGCTTCGATCTGCTTGCCGCGCGCATGACGCAGCACCCGCGCTTCTATCCGGCACGCGCAGCCGCGCTCGCGGCGTGCGGCCGGCAGACCGATGACGTGCGCCTGCTTGGCTTTCTGCGCGAGATCGGCGGCCAGCGCGCGGTGCAGAACCACCCGCTCAATACCCGGGTATTGCTGGAATCGCTGTTCCTGCAATACCGTCGTTTGTTCGACCCAGCCTGAGATCGATTGTCATGTCCGACACCATTTCACCGCAAGCCATCGTGCTCAGAGACGCCACCTTGGCCGACTTGCCGGCCATCGTGGCGATTTATAACAGTACCGTGGCTTCGCGCCAGGTGACCGCCGACCTGAGTCCGGTCACGGTCGAGAGCCGCGTGGCGTGGTTTCACGCGCACTCGGCGGCGCACCGGCCGCTGTGGGTCGCGCAGCGTGGCGAAGAAATACTCGGCTGGCTGAGCCTGTCCGACTTTTACGGTCGGCCCGCCTATCGAAAGACCGCCGAGGTCAGTATTTATCTTGCGCCGGCGGCGCGCGGCCAGGGGCTGGGGCGACATCTGCTGGGCCAGGCGATCGAGCGAGCGCCGGCGCTGGGGGTCGTCACACTGCTCGGTTTCATATTCGGCCACAACGCACCGAGCCTGGGGCTGTTCGAATCGTTCGGCTTCACCCGCTGGGGCGATTTGCCGCGGGTCGCCGAATTGGACGGCGTCGAGCGGGATCTGATCATTCTCGGCAAGCGCCTCGACGCCCCGGCGCCGCAAGCGGCTGCTTGAAGGGCCTGACGGTTTTGCGCACGCAAGAGAACTTACCTGGCGCATGCCGGCCATAATCACACCATGTTTATCGATTCCCACTGCCACATCAATTTTCCCGAACTGGCCGAGCGCCTGCCGGAACTGCTGGCCACCATGCAGGCCAACCAGGTGACTCGCGCGCTGTGCGTATCGGTCGACCTGCCGACGTTGCCCGACGTGCTGGCGATGGCGCGGCAGCAACCGCACATTTTCGCGTCGGTCGGCGTGCATCCCGATTATGAAGATACGCCCGAGCCGAGCCTCGACGACTTGCTGCGGCTGGCTCGCGAGCCGAAGGTCGTTGCCATCGGCGAGACCGGACTCGACTACTACCGGCTCGAAGGGCGCACCGTCGAGAGCATGGAGTGGCAACGCGAGCGGTTTCGTACTCACATTCGCGCCGCACGCCGTGCCGGCCTGCCGCTGATCATCCACACGCGCGCGGCGGCCGACGATACGCTGCGCCTGATGCGCGAAGAGCAGGCCGACACCTGTGGCGGCGTGATGCATTGCTTCACGGAGACGTGGGCGGTGGCCGAAGCGGCATTGGCGCTCAACTTCTATATTTCTTTCTCCGGCATCGTGACGTTCAAGAATGCGCGCGAGCTGCAGGAAGTGGCGCGTCGCGTGCCGCTCGAGCGCATGCTGATCGAAACCGATTCGCCCTACCTAGCGCCGGTGCCGTTTCGCGGCAAAATGAATCAGCCCGGCTATGTCCGCCATGTCGCCGAATTTATTGCCGAATTGCGTGGGGTGCCGGTCGAGGAAATTGCCCGCGCAACCAGCGAGAATTTCTTTCGGTTATTCGATAAGGCAAATTAAATTATTTATTTTCAAATAATTATTTAATTTATTTAAACCGAAACATAAGGTTATATCCCATGTTTTCAAAATACATCCGAGTGCTTTTCATGGTGGGCCTGCTGACGTCATGCGCGACGACCTCGGCCGTGACCCACGACGAATTGATCAAGGCGGTGAAATTCGACGATGTGCAAACGGTGCAGAGCGCGCTGGCGCAGGGGGTCGATCCAAATACCGTCGACGATATCGGCAATCCGCTGCTCTATGTCGCGATGCAGGAGAAATCGGTCAAGGTGGCCAAACTGTTGATCGACGATCCGAAGACAGACCTGGAACAACTCAACCGCGCCCACGAGAATGCCTTGATGATCGCCTGTTTGCAGGGTTTGACGCCGCTGGTCAAACTGATGATCGCCAAGGGAGCCGAGGTCAACAAGCACGGGTGGGCACCGCTGCACTATGCCGCGGCCAGCGGTCATGACGACATCGTCAAGCTGCTGCTCGATCATTCGGCCTATATCGACGCGGCCTCCCCCAATGGGACGACCCCGCTGATGATGGCGGCGCGCAGCGATCATGTGAGCACCATTCAGTTGTTGCTCGACCAGGGGGCCGATCCGACCGTGAAGAATCAGCTGGGCATGACTGCCGCTGATTTTGCCCGGCAATTCCATTACGACGATCTGGCCAAGGCGCTGAAACAACAGGAGCAGGCGGTGCTCGAGCGACGCAAGGCGAGCGCCGGCAGCAAAAAGGCGCAATAAGCCGGCTGCATCGCTCGTAGCAATGGCTCGCCGACCCGGCCGCCGGGATACGGGTCAGGGCAGCGTGGTGGCTGTGCTCAGCAGGTACGGTGTGCGGGCCGCGTCGGTGCGCAGATCCTGCAAGAACCGGTCACGCCACCGCGACAGGTTGTTCTCGCGCAGGCTGCGCATCATATCCTGGTAGCGCGCCTGGCGCGCTTCGCGCGGCATCGCCAGCGCCTGGTTGAGTGCCTCGGCCATGCCGTCGATGTCATAAGGGTTGACGATCAGCGCGCCTTGCAACTCCTGGGCCGCACCGGCGAAGCAGGAGAGCACCAGCACGCCGGGATCTTCCGGCGGCTGGGCGGCGACATACTCCTTGGCAACCAGATTCATGCCGTCGCGCAATGGCGTGACAAAACCGACCTGAGATGCCCTGAACAGCGACATCAGCACATGCCGGTCGTAGCGCTTGTTGATGTAGCGCAGCGGCGTCCACGCCAAATCGGAGAATCTTCCGTTGATGTGACCGGCTTCGGTTTCAAGCTGGCGGCGGATGGTCTGGTAGTTCTGCACGTCGGAGCGAGAGGGCGGCGCCACCTGAACGAAGCTCACATGACCCTGATGGTTGGGCGCCATTTCCAACAGGCGCTCGAAGGCCCGGAAGCGCTCGAGCATGCCTTTGGAATAATCGAGGCGGTCGACGCTCATGATCAGCTTGCGGTTCTGCAGTCCCTGCTTGAGATTGAGAATGTGACGCCGATTCGATTGCATCTCGGCCTGTGCGAGGATTTCGTCGGGATAGATGCCAATCGGGTATACGCCGGTGCGCAGCGTTTGCCCATGGGCATGCAAGAGGCCCTCGTCGTCGATCCTGCCGCCGGCGTTACGCACGATGTAATCGGTGAAGGCGGTGCGATCGGGTTCGGTCTGAAAGCCAACCAGGTCGTATGCGCACATTGCCTTGACGAGATCCGCATGTGGAGGAATCGTCATCAGCACTTGCGCCGACGGAAACGGAATGTGCAGAAAGAAACCAATGCGATTTCGCAGGCCCGCCGAACGACAGGCTTCTCCGAACGGAAGCAGGTGATAGTCATGCACCCAGATCAGGTCGTCGGGCTGCAGCAGCGGCTTCAGAGTTTGCGCCAGCCAGGTGTTGACACGGCGGTAGCCCGAGTACTCCTTGCGCTCGAAGCGGCTGAGATCGTCGCGGTAATGAAAGGTCGGCCACAGCGTCGCGTTGGAGAAGCCTCGATAGTACTGGTCATAGTCGCGTCGCGTCAGGCCGACCGTGCAGAAAGTGACTTTGCCCTCCAGGTGCGAGTCGGGCGCGGCGGGCAGGGTGTCGACGATGTCGCCGCTCCAACCGAACCAGATACCGCCTTTCTCCTTGAGCGCGTCGTATACGCCCACGGCCAGCCCGCCGGCCAGCGGTTTGCCCTCGGTAATGGCGGCGACGCGATTCGAAACAATAACAAGTCGACTCATGCTGTCTATCTCCTGCGGATTGCGTTTTTGATGAAACACGACGAGAGCGCGACGCCGTGACAGCGTGCGCGGCGGGAGCAGCGTCAGAGCAGTTGTGCGAGCCAAGCGGCCAGAGCCGCGGGCGATGGCAGGCGGGCGCGTGCGAGGGTCGGGCCGGGGCCGATC
>JAGXBI010000143.1 GCA_018971155.1 Burkholderiales bacterium | reverse complement strand
GATCGTGCCGGAAGAGGCGGTGACGCTCTACCGCACTCTGTTCGGACTGCACCAGATTCGCCTGAGCGATCCGTGGGCGGTGCGCCAGCAGGTGATCTGCGTGCGCGACTACGAGGCCCTGCCGGTGCCGGCGCGCCTGCTGGTCGATCATCTGCGCGCCGATTCGTCGTGATACGCGATGGCAGGAGTGGCGAATCGCGACTTGCCCGATTCCCTGCCATTGGTAATCCTATCGAAAACACAATGCCGCCCCGGGGCGGCCCAAAAAAGCCAGCGTCCGGCGCGCCGGTGCGCGGCACGCGGGACTGACGTTTTTGCAATCCGGACGCACCGCCGGCGCGCTAGCGCGGGTCGTGCACCCGACAGAAGGGGCCGATATGCTTGAAGCAGTGCATTTCGACGGCAGGATTCTGTTCCTTGCCGAAGCGGGCGAGGCGATGGCCCGTCAAATGGCGGGCGAGGACCTCGCGCTGGAGGCGGCACTGCCATTGCGCGACCAGCTCTCCACCGACGAAATCACGCCGGCCTGGGTGTGTTTTCATTACGATGAAAAACTCGGCGATTACGTCTATCTCGGCCTCAAGTGCCTGCCGCTCGATGGCACGTCCGGCGACGGCGACTTCCCGATCCGGGTCGGGGCGATCAGGCAGGGCGGCTTTTGCGTCAGCGTGGCGGGCGCGCGGCGCGGCAAGGGCTCTTCGCGCGAGGCGAGCCCGTTTGCCGAACTGTCGGCCGGCATCCGCCTGGTGATCGCCGAGAGCTTCGAGCGGATCTATCAGCAAAACTGCCAAAATCTCGGACTGCTGACCTCGACCGACTTCGGCCTGATCGAGCGTATTCGCGCCGGCGAGGCGATTCCGATCGAGGCGTTCCTGGAAGATTGCGACGCGCTCAGCGAACAGATCGTGCGGTGCGGCGGCCTGTTCGGTTTCAATCAGCGCCGCCTGGCCGGGGCGGTGAGCGTGCCGTTGCCTGAGCATCCGGCCGGGCCGATGACCTACGGCGAGAAGTTGCTGGCGCGGGCCCTGGGAGTTGCGTGCGTGCGTCCGGGCGACGGCGTTTTCGTCAAGACCGATTGGCGCTTCTCGCATGAATACGTGACGCCCATGGCGGTCAGCTTTCTGTCCCGGCATCTGGGCTCGACGGCCGCCCAGGCGCAGCGCATTGCGCTGCATGATCCGGCCTCGATCCTGTGCTTCGAGGATCACCTGAGCCTGCTGGCCGAGGTGATCGACGAAAAGAAGCGGGCGCTCGGCCTGCTCGACGCGGCCGGGCAAATGGCCCAGGTGCAGCGCGATTTTTGCGCCCGCCAGGGCATTCGGTTGCATGGGCGCAGCGCCGCGGGCGGCTCGGAGGGAATCTGCCACGCGCTGATGGCCGAGCGCTACGTGCTGCCGGGCCAGATCGTTGCCGGCACCGACTCGCACACCACCCACTGCGGTGCGCTGGGCGCGCTGGCGTTCGGCGTGGGCACCACCGACATGGCCAATGCGTGGCTCACCGGCGATGTGCGCCTGACCGTGCCCACCACGTGCCTGATCCAGTTGCACGGCCAACTGCGCCCCGGCGTCAGCGCCAAGGACCTGGTGCTGCATTTGCTGCACCTGCCGTATATCCGCGACGGCCGGGCGATCGGTCAGATCATCGAATACGCGGGGCCGGCCGTGGCCGGCCTGTCGACCGACGAGCGCGCGACCCTGACCAATATGGCGGCCGAAATCGGCGGCATGACCGGGTTGATCGCGCCGGACCACGAGACACAGCGTTTCCTGCGCGAGCGGCGCGGTGTCGATTTCGCCCTCGAGCCATGGATGCGGGGAGACGCCGAGGCCTGCTATGCGCACGTCATCGAAGTCGACTGCGCCGATCTCGAGCCGATGCTGGCGATGCCCGGCGACCCGGGCAATGGCTTGCCGGTCTCGGCGCTGCGCGAGGCGGTGCGCATCGACATCGCCTATGGCGGCTCGTGCACCGGCGGCAAGCGAGAGGATTTGCGCCGCTACCACGAGGTCCTCGCCTGGGGCCTGGCGCACGGCATGACGGTCGCCGATCACGTCGAGTTCTACCTGCAGTTCGGCAGCGAGGACGTGCGCGCCTACTGCGAATCGCAGGGGTTCATGGCAACCTTCGAAGCTGCCGGCGTGGCGCTGGTCGCCCCGAGTTGCGGCGCCTGCGTCAATGCCGGGCCGGGCGCGTCGCGGCGCGCCGACCAGGTCGTCATCAGCGCGCAGAACCGCAATTTTCCCGGGCGCTCGGGGCCTGCCCAGATGTGGCTGGCGAGCCCCGCGACGGTCGCGGCCAGCGCACTGGCCGGTCGTATCGTGAGCTTCGCCGGGCTCAGGCAGGAGCTCGAGCAGCCGGCCGAACCCGCCTTGCAGCACCAACCCTTATAAAAACGAAAAGAGATTCGACGCATGACAGAACAACAGGCATTGCCGCTCGCGGGTATCCGCATGGTGGAGTTTTCGCATATGGTGATGGGGCCGACCTGCGGCATGATCCTCGGCGATCTGGGTGCCGAAGTGATCAAGATCGAGCCGCTGGTGGGCGATGGCACGCGGCGTCTGCTGGGCGCCGGGGCCGGCTTCTTCCGCGCTTTCAATCGCAACAAGCAAAGCCTGGCGATCGATCTGTTGCAGCCCGAGGGCCGCGAGATTCTGTTACGCCTGATCGCCACGGCCGATGTGGTAAGCGAGAACTTCAAGCCGGGCAAGATGAAGCAGGCCGGGCTCGACTACGCGACCCTCGCGCGCCTCAATCCGCGCCTCGTCTATGTCTCGCTCAAGGGTTTTTTGCCGGGGCCGTACGAGCATCGCACCGCGCTCGACGAAGTCGTGCAGATGATGGGCGGGCTGGCCTACATGACCGGGCCGGAAGGCCGGCCGCTGCGCGCCGGCGCGTCGGTCAACGACATCATGGGCGGCATGTTCGGCGCGCTGGGCGTGCTGGCCGCGTTGTTCGAGCGCCAGCACAGCGGGCGCGGGCAGGAGGTGCAAAGCGCGCTGTTCGAGAACTGCGTGCTGCTCAGCGCCCAGCATATGCAGCAATTCGCGGTGACCGGGCAGGCACCCGCACCGATGCCGTCGCGCATCTCGTCATGGGGCATTTACGACGTGTTTGCAACGCGCGACGACACGCAGATTTTCCTGGCGGTGGTCAGCGACGGACAGTGGCGCACCTTTTGCGACGTATTCGGCCTGACCGAGTGGGCCGACGATGCGCGCCTGGCGACCAATAACGATCGCGTGCGGGCCCGCGAATGGTTCCTGCCGGCGCTGCGCGAGGTGATTGCCGGCTATGACGCAGCCTATCTGCAGCAGGCATTCGAGCGGCACGGCCTTCCTTACGCGCCGATCGTGCGCCCGGAGACCCTGTTCGACGACGAGCATCTCAATGCCAGCGGCGCGCTCGGCGAGCTGCGCACCGACGACGGCCAGCTCACCCGCGTGCCGTTGCTGCCCATTACCATGCGCGGCCAGCATCTGCCGATTCGCATGCCGCTGCCGCGCATTGGCGAACATACCCACGCGATCCTGCGCGAACTCGGCTACCACGACGATCAAATCGCCCAGTGGGTCGCGCGCGGTATCGTCGGCACGCCCACCGAATAGATCTTGCCGGCCGCTTGCGGCGTGCTGCCGAAGCCGTTAGTGTGGCGGTTTTGAGCAAAGGAACTGCAAGATGGCCGATCTTCCCCTGAGCGGCGTGCGCGTGCTGGACCTGTCCCGACTGCTGCCCGGACCGCTGGCCACGCTGCGCCTGCAGGAAATGGGCGCGCAGGTCACCAAAGTGGAAGACCCCGGCGCGGGCGACACCGCGCGCGCGATGCTGCAGACCGAGGCGCAGCGCGCGGCTGGCGAACCGGGCACGTTCTACACACTGCTCAACCGGGGCAAGACGATCGAACGGCTCGACCTGAAAAGCCCTGCCGGGCACGCGCGCCTGCTGGCGCTGGCCGCGCAGTGCGAGGTGCTGGTCGAAGGGTTTCGCCCCGGCGTGATGGCGCGCCTGGGGCTCGGCTACGATACGCTGCGCGCGCTCAATCCGCGCCTGGTGTACTGCGCGATCAGCGGCTACGGGCAGCACGGGCCGATGGCGCAGCGCGCCGGCCACGACATCAATTACATCGGCTACGCCGGGGTGCTCGACCAGTTGGCCGCACCCGACGACGCGCCTATCGTGCCGAATTTCCAGATCGGCGACCTGTTCGGCGGCGCACAGACCGCCGTGCAGGAAATTCTCGCCGCCCTGTACGCGGCCGGGCGCACCGGGCAAGGCCGCGCGCTGGACGTCTCGATGACGCATGCGGTGCAGCGCAGCAACCTGCTGCCGGCGGTGGCCGTGCGCGATCACGGCGCGACGCGTCGCAGCGGCCAGGACCTGCTCAACGGCGGGGTACCTTGCTACAACGTGTACCGCACCCGCGACGACCGCTGGATGGCCGTGGGCGCGCTGGAGCTGAAATTCTGGCAGACCTTGTGCGAGGTGATCGGCAAGCCGCAATGGCGCACGCTGCATTGGAGCCTCGGGCAAGTGCCGGGCAGCGAAGCCGCGCGCGCCCTCAAGGCCGAGCTGGATGCGATTTTCGCCACCCGCACGCAGGCGGCGTGGTGCGCGCTGTTCGAGCCGGCCGACTGCTGCGTCAGCCCGGTGCTGCGCCTGGAGGAGGCGCTCGCGCATCCGTTATTCGGCACCCGGCAGGCCCAGTGATCGCAGCCGGCGACGCCGGCTTGCCTACTTGCTGACGCCCGCGCCGATCACGCCGCCCACCGCGGCCCCGCCGACGGTGCCCAGCGCATTGCCGGTCAGGACGTTACCCAGCACGCCGCCGGCCACCGCGCCGATCGCAGCCCCTTTTTGCTGATGGCTCATGCTGGCGCAGCCGGCCATCGACGCCGCGAGCGTTGTCACGGCCAACAGGCGAGTCAATTTGCTCATGATGAAACCTCCGCGAGTTTTTATTCATATTTTATGAGAGCCGGCGGGTTCCCGAAAGTTTTACGGCCGCAGGCAGCGGCCGGTCAGTCGTCGAATAATTTGAATTGCCGCATCGCAGCATCGTCGGCCAGCCGCACGCCAACCCCCAGCAGCCGGACCGGCCGGCTGCGGCGCTTGAAGCCGGTGGCCAGCAATTGCAGGCATTGTGCTGCATCGAGCGTTGCGCTGACGCACTCGGCGGTGGTGCGGCTGAAGTCGTCGAAGCGCAGCTTGACGAACAGTTTATGTATCCACGCGCCCGCGTCGTTGCGTTCGATCCGCCGCGCCAATTGCTCGATCAATACGCCGAGTTCGCGCCGGCAATCGTCCAGCGTGCGCAGGTCGTGCACGTAAGTGGTTTCGACGCTGATCGACTTTCGCTCCTGGTCGGGATTGACGCGCCGGGTGTCGATGCCGCGGCACAGATCGAACAGGCGCTGGCCAAAGCTGCCGAATTGCCGGTGCAGGTCGAGCTTGGGCCATTCTCGCAATTCGCCGCAGGTCTTGACGCCCAGCTCGTGCAGGCGAGCGGCGGTCACCTTGCCGACGCCGAACAGCTTTTCGACCGGCAGTGCCGCGACGAAGGCGTCGGCTTCGCGCGGATGAATCACGAACAGGCCATCGGGCTTGCGCCAGTCGCTGGCGATCTTGGCGAGGAATTTATTCGGCGCGACGCCCGCCGACACGGTAATGCCGACATCGCGCGCCACCCGCGCGCGAATCTCGCGCGCGATCAGCGTGCCGCTGCCCTGGCAGCGGTCGACGCCGGTGACGTCGAGATAGGCTTCGTCGAGCGAGAGCGGCTCCACCAGGTCCGTGTAATCGCGGTAGATCGCCATGATCTGGCGCGACGCGGTGCGGTAGCGCTCCATCGACGGCGGCAGGATCAACAGCGCGGGGCAGAGTTTGAGGGCCTGCGAGGACGGCATCGCCGAGCGCACGCCGAACGCCCGAGCCTCGTAATTGCAGGTGGCGATCACGCCGCGCTGCGATGGCTGGCCGCCGACCGCCAGCGGAATGCCGCGCAACGACGGGTCGTCACGCATCTCGATCGCCGCGTAAAAGCAGTCGCAATCGCAATGAATGATCTTGTTGGGAACGCTGGGGGGAATTTCGGGTTTCAAAATGGCGCCGGCACCGATCGCGCAAACGGTGTGCGTATTATGAAGCACTCCCGCCCCGCGCGCCTTGGGCCGCGGCGGCGGGGCGGCAAGTCGCGCTAGCGTTGGCGCTGGCGGTGTGCCGAGCGTTGCGCGAGCAGCCGGTCGTGGCGCGCCAGTTCGGCGATGCGGCGATTGACGAGCTCGATCATCACGCGACGGTTCAGGGCGCGGCCCGCGGGTGAGGTGTCCGGCGCGATGAAGTCGCCCGCCGCCAGCGAAAACACGTGGATCTTCGCGGATGCGATGCCGTGCGCGAGCAGGAATTGCCTGACCGACAAGGCGCGTCGCAGGGCGATCCCGGGGTCGAGCGGGCCCGGAATCGTCGAGTCGGTGCGCCCGCGCAGCGTGATCCGGTCAGCCGATTGCGCGGCCGACACCAGCAGTTGCGAGAACGCCGGGTCGGGGCGGAAGGCAGTCTGGTAAGGGTCGAAGTGAGCCATCAGCACGGCGGCCGATGCCTCCTCCAGCAACTGCTGGATGTGATCCAGACGGCGATCGAGCGCATGCAGCGTGCGCTCGTCGGGCGAACCATGCTCGACCACGGCCCGGGCAGCGGCGAGTTGGCGCGCGGCCGTCTCGATCAGGGTCGCCACATCGTCGTCGCTCGCCATTGCCGGCGCGCGAGCCGAACTGCCCGGATGAGCCGCGGCGGGCTCCGGCGCCGGCACAGGCGCGGGCATGGGAACCATCACGGGTGCGGGTGGTGGAACCGCCGCGACCGGCGCGGGGCGCTGCAAATGAATTCGCGTGGCGCCGGCGGCCGTGTGGATGGTGAAATCGTAGATCTTGCGGGTCAGGCGAAAATTCGCGCCTTCGCGTGCGAGCCCGACCGGTGCGCCGCTCGTATCGGTCACCGATAGCGACGCCGGTGCAGCGGTGAATTCGAGAACGATACTGGACCCATAGTCATAGGCGCGTACCAGTTTGGGTTGGGTGGTGGCCGGCGATGCCGAACGAGTCATGGTCGTCGGCGCCTCGGCGGTGGTGCTCGACGCCGCACAGGCGACCAATAATGCGCTTGCGGCCGCTGTTGCGGCCAGGCGAGGCAGGCTCATCGGTGCAATCCCCCTTGTCATATGTGCCAAACATGCGGTGGTTTTATCGCGGGCCGTGGCGAGCTTTCGCAAGGTCGCTGCGATGCGCGGCCGCCTGAACGGAATGGTCGCGCGCGCGGCGGCGTGCGGCCATAGAGAGATACGCTGAGTCGTGGTTTTCTCGTCATACGCGTCCGAACAAGGGGCGGTGATTTGCCTGCGCACGTGATCGATTCGCTTGACTAAAGTATTCGGTGGATTCGGTTGCGCGATTTTTTCCGCCCCTTTTTAAACGTTGAAATAATCGCCGGCGCTGTTGCCTCATCGCACCAGCGCCGGGCTGGCGAGCGCAGCACCGCTGGCTCGCTGACGCGCTGCATCGGCGGCGATGAAATGCCCCTCGATATATTGGCCGCCGTGCGTTGCCGGGCCGGTCAGGCGAAACGGCGCGAACGCCACGATTGGCGCGGCGCGATGCCCATCGAGACTGGCCACGACCGGCAGCAGCAGATCCTGCGGCGCACTCGGCACCGCGTTGCCCGGGGCCGATGCGCCGGGTTGTATCCATATGCTGTCGCCGGTGCTGATGCCGGTCGGGTTGCCGCTGGCGATCAGTTCGCGCAGCTGCGACGCGCTTTGCGCGTCGGTCTCGAACGAGGTCCATTGCCCCGATGGGCATGCGCCATGGCGATACGCCGCGCCGATTTTCAGGATGAATGGCCGGCCCGTCGCCGGGTTGTTTCTCGGCCTGGCATTGGCGCTGTCCCAATACGCGTCGTACAGGCAGGCGGGAATCGCCAGCGGGAACACGGTCCCGGCCGCCGCGTGATCCGCGACCGCGATGACCGCGACGGCCGTGGCGCTGACGGGGATATGCGCCATCGCCAGCAATGAGGCCAGCAGCCGCCCAGGCACGCCCGATTGATCAGTGGGCGCGTGACTGACTGTCACCATGATCGCCGGGCGGTCGTTGGCGGTGGGGGCGATGCCGTTAGGCCGCAGGCTGGCTCGTGGCTGGGCGATGTTCCAGTAGCCGGTTTGGATACGCTCGACGGCGAGCTTGGGCGCCGCTGTGCTGTTGAGCGAAACGGCGAGTGTGGCAAGAGTGCGCGCGCGCGACCAGTCCGGCCGCGGATACGCCGGCCCGAGCGCGCCAGCGCCGGCCAACGCGGCAGCATCGGCGGCGTTCTGCAAGTCACCGTGCAATGCCCAAACCTTGCCGAAATCGATCGCCAGCACGCCCGCGCTCAGCAGCACGGCCGCCATGAGCGCGCTGAGCATGCCCGCCGAGGCGCGCTGGCGTAGCTGAACCCGCTTGCCGATCGAATGGGTGCGCATCGATTACCTCCGATGCCTTGCCAGTGGG
>JAGXBI010000142.1 GCA_018971155.1 Burkholderiales bacterium | reverse complement strand
ACGCGCGAGAGCCACGGCGTGACGACGAAGGCCACCGTCAGGGAAATCGCCATGCCCATGCTGGCGTTGATCGGAATCGGGCTCATATAGGGCCCCATCAGTCCGGTCACGAAGGCCATCGGCAAGAGCGCGGCGATCACCGTGAGGGTGGCCAGAATGGTCGGCCCGCCGACCTCGTCGACCGCTTTCGGGATGATCGCCACGAGCGTCTTGCCGGGCTCGAGCGCGCGATGGCGATGGATGTTCTCGACCACCACGATCGCATCGTCGACCAGGATGCCGATCGACAGGATCAGCGCGAACAGCGACACGCGATTGAGCGTGAAACCCCAGGCCCAGGAAGCGAACAGGGTAGCGGTCAGGGTCAGGACGACCGCCGTGCCGACCACCAGCGCCTCGCGCCAGCCCAGTGCCAGCAGCACCAGCACGACCACCGAGGTGGTGGCGAAGATCAGCTTCTCGATCAGTTTGACCGCCTTGGCGTTGGCGGTGGTGCCATAGTCGCGCGCAACGTCGATTTTCACGTCGGCCGGAATCACGGTGTTGCGCAGCTGCGCGACGCGCTGCAGCACCTCCCTGGCCACGCTCACGGCGTTCTCGCCGGCCTTTTTCGTGACCGCGATCGACACCGCCGGGTATTCGGCCGGATGCTTGCCCGCCACGCCCTCCCAGACGTAATGGGTCGGCGTGGGAGGACCGTCGCGCACGGTGGCCACGTCCGAGACGAATACCGGCCGCCCGTCGCGTACCGCCACCATCAGGGAGCGCACGTCCTGCGCGCTTTTGAGCAGCGCGCCCGTCTCGATGTGGATGCTGCGGTTGTCCCGCACCAGATCGCCGACCGAGGCGCCGGCATTGGCCCCGCGCAGCGCATTGCGCAAGTCGTCGACCGTGACGCCGGCGGCCTGCATGCGGGCCGGGTCGAGCAGGACGTTGACGGCGCGCTGCGGCCCGCCGATGGTGGTGACTTCGCGGGTGCCCGGCACCCGCTTGAGATCGGCCTCGATCGATTGCCCGACCCGCTCCAGATCGAACGCGCCGGTATGCGGGTTCGTCGAGTACAGCGTGAGCACCACGATCGGCACGTCATCGATGCCTTTGGGCTTGATGAGCGGCGGCAACACCCCGAGGTTCTTCGGCAGCCAGTCCTGATTCGAGTAGATCGTGTCGTACAGCCTGACCAGCGCATCGGTGCGCGGCACGCCGACCTCGAACTGCACGGTCAGCACCGCCAGGCCGGGCTGCGAAACCGAGGTGACATGTTTGACATCCTTGATTTGCGAGAGGATCTGCTCGGCCGGCCCGGCCACCATTTGTTCGACGTCGCGCGCGCTCGCACCGGGAAACGGCACCAGCACGTTGGCCATCGTGACATTGATTTGCGGCTCCTCCTCGCGCGGGGTCATCACCATTGCGAACAGGCCCAGCAGCAGCGCCACCAGCGCGAGCAGGGGGGTGATGCGGTTCTCCAGGAAGAACGCCGCGATGCGGCCGGAGATGCCGAGGTTGGGTGAGCTCATCGCAAGGTCGGTTCGCTAGGAGTCATTGGCGTGCTGCCGCCGTCGGGTCGAGAGCAACCTGCTCGCCGGCCGCTATCCCGGCCAGGATTTCCACCTGATCGCCGTGAACCTCACCCAGCCGTACCTGGCGCAGCGTGACCTGTCCGCCCGGCGCGACCACGTAGACGGCGGTGACCTCGGTGCGTCGAACGACCGCGGCAAGCGGCACCATCAAGCCCTGCCGAGGTTGCCCGACCGGGAAGTAGGCGCGGGCGAACATGCCCGGGCGTGCCTGGTCGGCCGCCGCGGGCAATGGCAGGCGCACCTGCACCGAATGGCTGAGCGGGTCGGCCACCGGCAGGATCTCGACCGACGTGGCGGTCTGCCAGCGCGCGCTGGCCGGCAAGTCGGGTATCTCGACACGTACCGCCGCATCGCTTTGCACTCCTGTCAGTTGGGACTGCGGCACCGTGGCGACCGCTCGCAGGGTGTGGGGGCTGTAGAGCGTGAGCAGCGGGGCGCCCGGCATCGCGGTGGCGCCGAGCTCGACGTTGACGCTGGCGACGGTACCGGCGTAGGGCGCGGCAATGTCATGCAACCCGGCCTGCACGAGTGCCGCGCGCACCTCGGCCTGTCTGGCCGAGGCTGCCTCGGCCGCTGCCCGGTAACGCGCCTGGGCGCGATCGAGCGCCGCCTGGCTGACATATTGCTTGTCGAACAGCGTGCGGGTGCGCGCCAGATCGCGCGCGGCGACGTCGCGCTCGGCGCTGGCCGCCGCGAATTGCGCGCGCGATGCCGCCAGTTGCTCGTCGGCCGTGCGCTGGTCGATCGAAAGCAGGCGCTGGCCGGCGGCGACGTGATCGCCGGCCTTCACGTACAAGGCCGTGATTCGGCCCGAGGTTTGCGCGGAAATCACCGTTTGCCGCGTGGACTCGATCACCGCGTCGGCGATCCATTCGTCACGCAACGGCTGTGCCTTGACCGTGACGGTGGCCAGCGTTGCCGCACGCACGTCGGTTGCGCTCAGCAGGAGCGAAAGAAGCAATAGCAGCAGCAGGACCTGCCGCCAGCGAAATCGATCGCGCCCGGGACGCGGCGACGCATAGCCATGCAGGCGCCACGCAGGTCCGAAATGGCCGGGCACGTCTCGTGGATGTTTCGATACCGAGTGCCATACCCGCATGTTTATCCCCGTTGGACCCGTCAAGCCATTGTCAAATGGCACTGCACCGGCCGACCGCCGGTATGGAGCGGATCTCGTGACGCAGGGTCGTCGCGCCGAGCAACCGCCAGACGCCTTTAATTCTGTGCGTTTGGCGGGTTCCCACCTTGATTTTGGTCAAGCCCGGCGTGAAGTGGACGGCCGGGCGGCGATGACGGCTCGGCCGCGCCGCGCGTGCCGTGACCGGCGCTTGACGCGGGGCATCTGTCCGAGTGCGGAGCGCGCCAACGAGCACGGCACGCTGATTTGGCACCGTAGGGTTTGCAGGGCAATGGTTCGAACCGTCGGGCGCACTGTCGTGCATCGCCCGCACGGTTCGACGGGCGCCGTCCGGGCGGCGCGCCGGTGGCTGGTGTCGATCAGCGCGGCTTCAGCCAATCGACCAGTGGCAGCGTCGGTGTGTTTTCCAGTTCGACGGCCTTGAGCGCGGCGGGGTGCAAGCCGAGTGCAGCCAGCATGGTTGGCGCAACCTGGGTGGTCGACACCGGATACGTCACGAGCCGCCCGGCATGGGCCAGACGCGGGCTCGACAGCAGCAGCGCGACGTGCCTGTCGTCGTTGCCGAAGCCGCCATGCTCCATGCGCTTGCCGTCCGCGGGCTTGGTGTAGATCACGCCGGCTTTGGCCATGACGATGATATCCGGGGTGCGGCTATCTTGTTGCGGGGACGGAAAGCGTCTTGCCAGCCGCTCGCCGCTGAGCACCTCGGCAATGCCCAGGGGCGCCGCATGAGCGCGCAGGGCCGCGGTGACTTGCGCGGTAGCCGACGGGGCGCGCAGCCAGATCAGCGCGCCACTGTCGACGGTCAGCTGCGCCAACGCACCCGGCGCGGCAGCGTCGATGACCCTGGCCAGTTCGTTGCGGTCGATTTTGTGCAGCCGGGCGGGATCGATCGGCCCATTGCCGTGCTTGGCGGTGACCACGATCAGCGTATCGTCGCGCAGTCCCTGCCGGCGCAGCGCCTCGACGAAGCGGCCGAGGATTCGATCGGTGTGCTCGAGCGCCTGCGTGAGTCCGGGGCTCGGCGCGCCGTCGGCATCGCGATAGCCGTAGAGCTTTTGCGCGACGTTGATGGCCTGCAGGTTCAGCCCGAACAGATTGGGTACCGGCGCACGGCGACGTCCGTCGTGCGTGAGGCCGTCGATCTCATTGACGAGCGCGTGCGCCTTCATGTCGTCATAAGCTTCGGTACGCGCGAGCGATGCGGTGATGCCATTGACCGGCGCGGCCTGCCGTGCCTCATAGTTGGCGCCGATCTCCGGCAGAAAAAGGTCGTCGACACCATGCCCGGAGGGGCCTTGCACCAATTCGTAAGCCGGGTGCTTGTCGGTCCAGGCGGTGTAGCCGCCGGCCGCGCGCACCGCTTCGAAAACCGTGTTGACGCGCAAATAGGCGTGTGGATAGACCGGCCGGCAGCCGTCGCGCGGGTCGCGCGGCAGCTTGGCCGGGTCGATCGTGTCCCGCTTGCCGGCAGCGGTGGCGTCGATCGCTTCGTTGTACGGCACGGCTGCGCCGCGCCCACGGCAATCGCTGCCGGCCGGCGAGAGAGACCGATCGTAGGTCACGTCGTAGTACACGCCGGTGGCTGCCGGCGTGCCACCCGTGATCAGAGCCAACAGGCCCGGAAACGAATCGGCCGGCCCGACCGTGCGCGCGTTGCCGTAGTCGATGCCGTGGCGCGCGAGCGCGGCCAATGTGCTGTGCGGGTGAGCTTCGATGAAGTACGCCAGATCGCGGCCGTGCAAGCCGTCGACGCTGATGAGCAGTACGTGCCGAGCAGGTGCGTTGGCCGGCAGGCTCGCTGCGCCCGCCAATGCGGCGACGCACATGCCCAGGCCGGCGATGGCGGCGGAAAATCTCTTTTTCATTCGTCGTTGTTCAGATTGAAGGTCACCCACAACTGCTCGGCGAACGTCTTGCCGGCAAAGGCGGGTTTGGGTTTGGGGACCGCCGCTTCACGTACCGCCGCGAGCGCGGCGCGGTCGAGCAGGCCGACGCCGCTGGAGATAACCACGCGCACGTGAGAGACGACGCCGTCGCGGTAATCGAAGGCCACGCGGGTGCGACCCGTCATACCGCCCATGCGGGCTGCCACGGGATAGCGCAGCGCGGCCTGAATTGCCGCACGCAGCGCGCTGGCGAAATTCGCACCGGGTGCGGCCGCGGCTACCGGCGCGGCCGGCGGCGGCGGGGGTTGCGGCACGGGCGGGGGCGCGGCCTGTGTGGCGGGCGCCGGGGCGGGCGGTGGCGGTGCCGGCGCCTTGGGCATCGGTTGCGGTTTGGGCCTGGCGGTATGCACGACGTGGTGAATCACGCGACGTACCGGAGGGGGCGGCTTGACCGGAGGCGGGCTCACCGGAGCGAGCGGCTTGGGCGGTGCCGGAACGGGTTTGGGCGCCTGGGCGATTGCCAGCAGCGTGATAGGGACCGGGGGCGGCGCGACCGGCTTGCGGGACAGGAACAGGTAGCCGCCGCCGAGCAGCAGCGCCTCGACGACGACCGCCAGCGCAGCCGCCCGAAACAGGCGCTTGCCGTCGTGGGCAAGGCCCGGCATGGGTAAGGTAGCCATCTTTACTGGAGCGGGGTTTGCGCGGGCTGGGCGGCCAGCGCGATCTGCGACACGCCGGCCGCGCGACACGCGTCCATCACGGTAACCAGCCCCTGAATGCGGGCCTGCTTCGAGCCGGCGATCGTCACGGCGGTGTGCGCGACATCGGGTCGCGCGGCCAGCATTGCGGTGAGCTGCGCGGGGCTCAGCGTCTTGCCGTCGACCGACACGCTGCCGTCGGTCGACAGCGTCACCAGCACCTTGGCCGGCGGCAATGCCTGGGTGCTGCTGCTCGAAGGCAACTGAGTTCGCAAGCCCGCGTTCGGAATCATGTGCAGCGTGATCATGATGAAGAACACCAACAGGAAAAACATGATGTCGATCATCGGAATGATTTCGATGCGGGCCCGGCGTACTTCCAAGTACTTCATACGCTCAGGCCCCTTGCGATACGAGTTTGCCGACCACCGCGCGAGGCGCGTCCTTCAGGGCCCTGGGGTGTTCGTGCGGGGCCCGGGCGATGCGGTTGACCAGCGCCGCCTTGAGCGTTTCGAGCTGATGCACGACCACGCGCACGCGATTGTGCAGGCCGTTGAAGAACACCAGGCCGATCATCGCGACGAACAGCCCGGAGGCCGTGGCGATGAGCGCCTGCGCGACGCCACCGGTGACCTGCGTCGGCGCGTTGCCCGGGTTGGACAAGACCTGAAACGCATTGAACATGCCGAGGATGGTGCCGAACAGGCCGAGCAGGGGGGCTAGCGTGACGATCGTGTCCAGCACCCAGAGAAAGCGGTCGATGCGCGGCGCCTGGCGCATGATGACTTCCTCCATGCAGGACTCGAGCGCGTCGTCCGAGGTATGCCCGGCCAGCCGCGCGGCGCTGGCAAACAGGCTGGCGGCGGGCATGCCGTGGAATTGTTCGGCGCAAGCATTGAGCGTTGCCGGGCTGAGCGACTCGCTGCGGTCGATCTCGGCAAGCGCGGCGTGAGTGCTGGCCGCCGCGCGATGCAGGAACCAGAACCGTTCGATGATGACGGTCAGGGCGACCAGCAGCATCGCGGCGATCACATAGAGCACCCCATCCGAATTGTTCGCGAGGTGCATGAAAGTATCGACGGTCATGACGTCAATCTCCGGTTAGAAAGAGGTGGCCAGCGTGGCAATGATCGAGCGACCCGGGACGGTCCAGTACAGCGGCGTGTTGTCGGCCGCGGTGTAGCCGGCCAGCGCGTCGATGCTGGTGCGATTGAACAGGTTGTCGACCTGCAAGCCGATGCGCGTGTCATGCGTCCACGGCGCGAGGTGCTTGATGGTGTAGACGGCTGCCAGGTTGGTCACTGCGAAGGCGCCGATCGGTTGCGTGTCGCCCGTGTCGCCGAACTGGCGGCCGACGAACTTGGTGATCAGCGAGCCGTACAGCGGGCCGCGCTGGTAAATCAGGCCGGCCGCTGCGGTCTGGCGCGGCGCGTTGGGCATCCAGCTGCCCGTGTCTTTCTGCTTGGCCGAATTGAAGGTGAGGTTGCCATACAGGCTGAAGCCGTCGCCCGCATAGACCGTGGCTTCGGTCTCGATACCCTTGTAGATCGCACCGCCGGCGTTGCTGAAGGTGGTATTGCCGCCGACCGTGCGCTTGGTCACGGCATTGAGGAAGTCGATGTAATACACGTCGGCGGCGAGCGTCAGTCGACCGGTCTTGTAGGTGGTGCCGATCTGATAGTTATTGGTCTGTTCGGGATTGGGCTGGCCGGAAATCGACGGATCCTGCACATAGAAGACATTCAGGTTAGGCGCCAGGAAACCCTGCGCGTATTGCGCGTAGGCACTCCAGTTGGGTGTGATCCGTTCGTGCGCGGTCAGCGACGGCAGGAACTTGGTCCAGGTGTGGCTGTAATCGAGTGGAGCGCCAGACCCCTGATTTTGCGGTGTAGAGATGCTGCGATTGAACGACACGTACTTCACGCCCGGCGTCAGTGTCAGGCCATGACCGAGGTTCCACGCGTATTGGGCATAGGGCTCGAACGTCTGCAGCGTATCGTTCATCGTGAAGTTCAGCGACTGGAACGCGAAATTCAGCGAATCATCGACGTTGAAATTGTTGCGGAAGTTGGTCTGGCGAGTGATCCACAAGCCGGTTTTCAGCTTGCCCGGGCCGAGCTTGCGTTCGGCGTTCAGGACGTCGCCCACGGCCCGGTAGTTGTTGTTCATTTCCTGGCCAGGCACGTTGTTGGCGCCGAAGTTGGTGCCGTTCGGCGTCTCGCCGTTCGGATCCGCGCCATTGAAGCCGTTATGGTAGTAGCCGTAGGTATACAGCTTGTTGTCGATCGACCACTCGCCCAATTTGGTTTGGATGCCAAGGTACTCGAAATCGGTATTGATCCGGTCGAAGTTGTAGCCGTAGTAGGCTTGGCTGGTCGGGTCGGTGCTCAGGCCGAAGTCAGGCCCGAACTGCTGGATTTGCGCGGCGGTCGCGCCAAGCGGGACATTCTGATGAATACGCGAATAAGTCGCGAACAGGGTCACCAGCGTGTTGTCGCCGATCGGCTTCTCGAGCTTGAAGTAGGCGTTCTTGCGGCTCAGGTGGGCATTGGTCAGATAGCCGTCGCTGCCGATCTGGTTGTAGCCGAACAGTATGCGCGCATCGCCCCACTGCTTCATGTCGCCACTGTTGAATTCGGCGCTGCCAAGCCAAGTGTTGAAACTGCCGTACGAGCCCGCTACGTTAAAGGCCGGTTTGTCGGACAATGCCTTGGAGGTCAGCCCGATGGTGCCGCCGAAGGTGGCGAAGCCGATTTGCGAGGCGTCGCCCGGGCCGCGGTCGACCGACATATTGCCCAGCGCCTGAGAGGCGAAGAACGAGGTCGAGTGGTGGGTGAAGTCATTCGAGTCGCCGAACGGGATACCATCGAACGTCACGTTGTACTGGCCGTCCTGGAAGCCGCGAATCGACAGGCTTTGCGATTCCATCAAACCGGGACCGTTCGGATCGACGTTCGACACGCTCGGCGCGATCTGCAGGATGTCGGTGTAGTTCGACGTCGGCGCGGTGCTGTTCTCGATGTAGTGGCGGCTGATGATCGACTTGGGCTGGGTCGTGGTGAGCGAGCCTTGCGTTGGCGCCTGGGCCGGTGCGGATTGCGGATTGTTCGCTCCCGAGCCGTCGGCCGCAGACCAGTTCGCGGTGCTTTGCACCGAACCAAGGTCGCCCGAGGTTTGCGCGTGGGAAACCTGGGCGCCGGCGGCGCACAGCGACGCAAAGATCAATTGCGCCAGCGGCTTTTTACGGAACTGCGAAACTACCCGTTTCATATCGGC
>JAGXBI010000465.1 GCA_018971155.1 Burkholderiales bacterium | reverse complement strand
CGCGGGGCCCTGCAATATCGCCAGGCGCCCGCCGAGCGCTGTCAGGCTCTCGTCGAGCGCCTTGAGCGCGCCGTGCAGCCACCAGCGCGCGGCGCCGCCGAGCGGGCGCAAGCCGTCGCTCTGTTCGTCGAACACATAGACGCAGATCAGCGGGCGGCCCGAGGCGACGGCATGATGCAGGGCGGGATGATCCGCCACGCGCAGATCGTCGCGAAACCAGACGATCGCGGGTGATGGTGATGACGTTACGGACATGGCAAGTTCAAGAAAAGGCGGGGGGCTAGGATGTGCCGGTCACTCGCTGCAGCGCCGCCAGGCGAAGCCGGTAGGGCAGCAGGCTGGTGAATTTTAACAAGCGCGTGAAGCGCTTTGGAAAGTCGATCTCGAAGCGCCCGCGGGCCAGGCCGTCGACGATCGCCTCGGCGGCCGCTTCGGGCGTTTGCAGCGCCGGCATGGGGAAGCTGTTGGCGGCTGTCAGCCGTGTTTTCACAAAACCGGGATTGATCAGGTAGACGCCGAGCCCCTTGGCATGAAGCTCCGTATAGAGCAATTCGGCCAGATTGATCAGCGCCGCCTTGGTCGGCCCGTACACGGTGGCATTGGGCAGGCCGAGATAGCCGGCGATGCTGGCGATAAGCGCAATGCCGCCGCTTTGCTGCGACAGCAGTCCGGGCAGCACGACCTCCAGCCCATAGTAGACGCTATTCAGATTGACCTCGATCGTTTGGCGAACGTGATCCGCCCGGATATCCCACGGACGCAGCGGGCGATAATCGGCCGCGCAAAAGACGACCAGGTCGATGGTGTCCCATTCCCGGCACAGAATCTGGTGGGCCGCGCCCCATGCGGCAGGGTCGGTCACGTCCATCGGCACCACCCAGGCGTTCGGCAGGCCCGTGGCGACCGTTTGCAGCGCGTCGATACGGCGCGCCGACAAGGCCACATTCGCGCCGCGGCGCAGCAGGTTTTGCGCCAGCGCGGCGCCGATGCCGCTGGAGGCCCCGACCACCCATACCCGCTTGCCCTGCCAATCGGTCCAACGAGGGTTAAGAGACGTCCATTTCATGATGGCCTCGCGGCGAGCGCATAAGGTTAGGCAGGATGCCGAAAGAACAGCGTGACCTGTCCGACTTCGAAGCCGAACTTGGTAACCCTGGCCCGATTGATCATCGTGTGTTCGTCGACCAGATACATCCAGTCGTCGAATTGCACGTTGTAGGTGGTCTTGTCGACCGGCAGCTTGACCGTATAGCGCCAGTGCAGCGTATTGCCGGCGGTATGGCCGATCGCCTGGCCGATCACGTCGGCGGCAATGCCTCGCCATGAGCCGTCGGGCTGCGGGGTGAGCGTCCAGACCCGGCTTTGCTTGGTACCGTCGCTGTAGGTGAAATGCTCGTCGAGCACCAGCTTGCCGTTTTCCTCGTGGCCTTCCATATTGACGTGAAAGCGCTTGACCACCTCGCCGTTACGTTTCTGGAACATGCCCCACGCCTCGGTTTTGCCGCTGAAGAATTTGACGACGTCAAAGCGCGGCTGATTCTGTGCGTAATCGGAAATCTTTTGCGTGGCGCAAGCCGAAAGCATCATGGTGGCGCCCAGCACGAGCGCATATTTCATCGGGATCATGTCGAAGGTTCCTCGCTGGTAGAGAATTCCGCGGC